>JAAFKI010000030.1 GCA_021399345.1 Candidatus Heimdallarchaeota archaeon | reverse complement strand
CCAAATATGATGAGAACAGCTACTTCTTTGGCATCAATATCACTGACAAATTTTTTAACAAATGTACTTGCCTTGTCCTTTAGTGTTTTATCATCAGAGGAAGACATTATGTTTATTGATTCAAAGGATATTATAAAAATTTGCTTTTGAAGTCTTTATCTGTTCTCAAGGTTTATTAAGTAGTTTTCAAGGTAAGGACTGATGAAGCATAGTCAAAGACTTGTTCCAATCACGAGGATATTGATCCATACTCCACCAGAAGTAGGTAGTGAATTTCTTTTAGAAATTGAGGGGTATCTACCAGATCCAGCTTGGGAAATGTTTAGCGAACAAGTTTCAATAGATGAAACAAAACAAGTAGTGTCAATCAAAATTTATGGAAAAAGAGATGCTAGTCTTATGGCTGCTCAAGTTGTTAGGAATTTCAGAAAAAGCATTTCTTTAATCCTTAAAACAAAGGGTAAATGGATTATCCAATGTAACGACAAAAATCTCGAAATTGAAATCTAATTAAGAATAAGAGGATTTTCATACAAATATTTTAATAGACAGTAGAATGCTGTGGTCAATGAATTACGACCGAAGTAAACCGCTGATTGAACTGTCACTTGAATATCTAAAGAGTTTCGGAACTCTTTCTCACGAATTATCAGTTGTTACAGGACCTTCCAAACATGCAATAGATTTTTTGATAATAATAAAGGAATTACTAGTAGGCGTTTGGGTTTTAGACTGGAAAAGAAGCGTCGGAACAGATAAAATTATTCATATTGAGCGTTTAGTTCAAAGGTCGAACTTGAGTGGTGGGTTCATAGTAGCTAATAATTTCTCCCCAAATGCAAGAGATTTAGCAAATCAAACTGATACTTTAGAACTAATAGAACGAGCAGAAATACTTTATCACACTTAATTTTTATTGAAACTAATTTTGTTTACTTCCACATATTGGACAGTAGAATGAGTTTGAAGGAAGCTCTTGACCACATCTAACACAAAAAATGATCTTTCCGTTCTCCTTCTGAGTATATTTAGAAAGTAATTCAAGTGACCTGTGTACTAAATCAATTAGAGCTAAGTAACTATCTAATACAAGTTCTTGATAATCTTCATCTTTAACTTTTTTTGCTTCTAAGATGGTTCTTGAGAAACTGTACAAGTTTGTGGGAATGTTTGGTATGTTTAATTTTGTTATAGATTGGATTTTAGCTGGAGACCATTCTCTAGATCCAGTTAGAACTAGGTCTAGATAATTAGGTAGTGTGAGGAGATCCCCATAGCATGCAGTTATAGTTGCATCGTTCTCAATTAATTTGATATATTCTTTTGGTTCTCCTTCTACTGAAATTTTGTTAGATTTTTCTGTAAAAGAAATGTGACCCTTTCCAGTTACTTTTGAGTCATCTACCAACCAGAGTAGATCTGTAATGATGTTCTTTCTTTCTTCGTAAATACGTGTGATTAATCTTGTTGGAATAACATCTTGAAGATTGAAGCCATAATAAGTATTCAATTTGTTATTTTCGAGAAAATACATGTTCGGATGCAAAGCGCTACCACTAATCGTTCCTTCATAAATTGTGGTCAATGACCTGAATATGATAT
Organism: Candidatus Heimdallarchaeota archaeon; assembly: GCA_021399345.1. Lineage (GTDB taxonomy): Archaea > Asgardarchaeota > Heimdallarchaeia > Heimdallarchaeales > Heimdallarchaeaceae > UBA460. The sequence goes on along the minus strand of JAAFKI010000030.1, from coordinate 26,806 downwards.
TAGTGATAGTATCCATTTGTTCCGTTTAACTAAGGACATACTCCAATATAAATAATTGTTAATCTGCAAAATGGAGTTATTCTACTAATGAATAATTTCAGCGTGTTAAGACAACCGCTACTTTTTTAAGTAATATTTGGCTATTTTTATTTGATTAATAATAATCAAGGGTGAATTAAAAAATGAAGAAACGAGGAGTATCTCCAGTAATCGCAACAGTTTTGCTGATTGCATTGGTTACAGCAGCAGCAGCTATAGTGTTTCTAGTAGTAATTCCGATGTTACAACCTAAAAGCGAAGCAACGCTCATTGTCACACCAGGGTCAAGTGATGTTGGTGGTGGAGACAGAGCTTTAGAAGTTAAAGTGGATGCCGTAGGTGGATCACTTAATATCACGAGTGTAACTGTCACTGGTTTAACAGGAGTACAACTTCTTGACACGCCAACAGGAAGTAGTATGATTTACGTAGTGATAGCCGCAGAAGGTACCGATATGGTTTACATAGTTGGAGCATTTAACGTTGGAACCAGTTATGATATTACATTAGAGTTTGCTGAAGTATCAAAAACATTTTCGCACACAGCATAAATTTTTTCCTTCTTTTTATTTTTCTTTTATTTTTCAGTTTTCAATAACATCGTTAAAAAGAATAGTTTTATTTAGATATAGCTCATACCGTGTCAGAGATGTTTACAGAAGTTAAGAATCCCAAAACTTCCCAGGAGCTAGAAAAATTAGTAAAATCACTCTATGGTAATGAAATCACAATAGAAATGTTTGTTGATTCTACTCTAGAAGATAAAAATGCTAAAATCAGTCTAATAAAATCGGGGGAGAAGTTTACTGGTTATCTAATCTGGCTAAAAGAAAGAGAAGTTGAGGAAGAAGATGATGAAGAAGCTAATGGAAAAAAAACTGTGATAAACATCTATTCAATCGATGAAATTGTTTTACTTCCTGAGGAACAAACTGAGGAACGAGCTAAAGAATTGGTACAAGATTTAGATGAGGATATAAAGAAAAACGATTGTTCTATTGCAGAATTAACTATTCCAAGCCAATCTTTCTGGTTAATTCCCGTTTTAGTCAATGAAGGATTGTTCAATGTTGCTATTCTCAGAGTAAGCAAAGAGTTGGAGAAAAAAACTGAATTTGTTCAAATATTTAATAAAATCCAAGAAGGGATTAAACCTGATATCATTGAGTTAATGGTTTCTAAGGAAGGCGCCTATCAATTGGAAATAATCGAAGAACCTACTGATTACAAAAAAATACTTGAATCAGGTTATTCACCTGAGATTGTAAGTATGATCTTTAATGTAGAGAAAAACAAAGAAAAGGAACTTCTTGAAAATGTAAATCAAATAACAGAATGGCAAGAATATTCATTCTCTTTAGTAAAATACTATTAACCATTTAGTTTCTCAAGCTCTAAAGATATTATCTCTCTTGTTTGTTTGGGGAGATCAGTAATAATACCATCCACATTTCTTCTAACTAGTCTTCTAATTTGTTTCTCATCATTAATTGTCCAGGGATTAACTTTCTTACCTTGCTTATGATAAAAATTCACTGTTTTCTTAGTCAGAAATTTGTGGAAAGGATTCATTGCATCAATAAAATCATTGAGAGCTACACTTTTGTTTTGATACATAGGAAAGATATAGAGATAAGCCAGTTCATAACCTAGAGTTTTATCTTTTAGATTTACAATGGGTTCATGAAGAAATGAACTTACAATAATTCGGGAATTATCCCCACCTACTTCATTTAAAAGAGAATCGAATTGTTTCTTCGTTACATCACACTTTAATTCTATATTAAATTTAATTTTCGAGAGGAATTGCTTAAGAACATCTTCTAATAGAGGAATAGGATCTCCATTTGGTAGTTTGAATTTTCGGATGGTTTCAAGATTTGATTGAGCAATTACAATATTACTATCCTTATAGGGGATTGCGTTATTATGAAGAACTACAAAATAACCATCCTTAGTCAGATGAGCATCCAACTCTATCATATCGGCCTTTTGCTTAACAGCTAAGTCAAAAGCCTTAATGGAATTTTCATTTTCCTCAATAGACGCACCTCTGTGAGCAATAATCAAGGGTTTAGTATATTCCACCATATTATTAGTTTTTTTTCAAGATTGATTAATCTTGTGTTTTTCAAAAAATCTCAACTCGATATATTTTTAAAATTGAAGAAGATGGGAGAAACATGGAATACAAAATTAAGGACCTAAATCTAGCCGAAGAGGGTCGAAAGAATATTGACTGGGCAGAGTCTAGGATGCCTGTTCTCATGGAATTAAGAAGGGAGTTTGCAAAAACAAAACCATTAGAAGGTATGAAAGTAGCAGGGTGTCTTCATGTCACCAAAGAAACAGCTGTTTTAGTTGAAACATTGATTGCTGCAGGAGCAGAGGTTTCTTGGAGTGGGTGTAATCCTTTATCTACAAAAGACGATATTGCTGCTGCTTTGGCAACTAAAGATATTTCCATATTTGCCTGGTATGGAATGTCCAATGAAGAATTCTATTGGGCAATAGACAAGGTTTTGGAATTCAAACCTACTTTAACATTAGATGATGGAGCCGATCTAATATTTCGAGTACATTCTGAATTTTCAGATCTAGCTAAAACCATCATAGGCGGAACTGAAGAAACAACAACTGGCGTTCACAGATTGAGAGCAATGGACAGAGCTGAAAAACTATTGTATCCAATAATTGCGGTAAATGATGCAGAAACAAAAAGTGATTTTGATAATGTGTATGGAACTGGTCAATCCACATTAGATGGAGTGTTGAGATCAACTAATATCATAATAGCTGGCAAAATCGTTGTTATAGCAGGTTATGGACACTGTGGAAAAGGTTTAGCTAAGAACGCATCAGGATTAGGAGCTGATGTAGTAATAACTGAAGTTGATCCAGTTCAAGCTCTTAAGGCAGCAATGGATGGTTTTAGGGTCATGAAGATGGATGAAGCTGCAAGCATAGGTGATTTATTTATTACTGCAACTGGGATGAAGGATGTTATTGTAAAAAAGCACTTTGAAAATATGAAAGAAGGTGCAATTGTATGCAATACTGGACATTATGATGCTGAAATAAACATCCAAGCGCTAGAAGATTTAAGCACATCAAAAAGAGAAATAAGAAAAAATAATGAAGAATATCTAATGTCAGATGGAAGAAAAGTGTATCTTCTAGCAAAAGGAAGATTGGTAAACTTATCTGCTGCTGAAGGTCATCCTTCAGAAGTTATGGATATGTCATTTGCGAACCAATTGTTAAGCTTAATTCAGCTTGTTGAAGAAGGTAAAAGTCTCGAAAACAAAGTATATGATATTCCAGATGAACAAGATAGAAAAATAGCAGGGTTAAAACTGTCACTCATGGGATATAAAATAGATAAATTGACTCCTGAACAAGAAGCCTATAAGGATGCCTACTTTGAAGGTACCTAATTCTTCTAAACCACCCTTTTTTTTCTATTTCCTGAAATCTTCCGTAATATTTTTAGGAGAGAGGTTTCTATTATGAGTTATAAGAAAGGGGAATACAACCTTGATTAAGCATCTACTTATTCTAACAACTTATGGTCAAATTTTCTATAGTCAAGAATTCGAAAAAACAGAAGAAGCTGTTGATGTTGCACTAACAGGCGGGTTAATGAGCGCAATTTATTCAATGGCAACAGAAACCCAAAAGGAAAGAATTTCTGAATTTGAAATGGTAACTTCAAGAATACTTTTTCAAGAAGAGGAGAACGATTTATTGTTTGTTATATCAGTGGATAAAAGAATGGATACAAAAGACACCCAAGAATTACTAGATTTGATTGCTAAGAGATTCTATGAAAAATATGGTGAAGTAAGAGTAGATGGATTAGTATTAACTGATTTTGAAGCTGATGCTACAGAAATAATTTACAAGAAACTATGGTATCTTGACACTCAAAAAAGGAAATTCAGAATAAGGGACTATTTAGCAACATTTTTTGTAGCATTAACTTTGTGTTGGTATTCTCTGCTTATTTTCGGGTCCCCACCGTTTAAGGGAATGACGGATTTTGACATAAGAACTTTCATCTGGGATGATTTACTTGGCTCTTTGTCGAATCCTGCAGCACTGACGCTTAATATCCTATTTCTTATAGCAGTTATAGCTATTCCCGCGATAGCAATCTATCTGCTTTTCAAATTTACTTATGTGAAGGATACTTTCAGATTTGCAAAAGATTATTTGACTAGACCAACAAGAGCAAGTTACTCTGAACTGTTACCTAATTACTTCCTAATCAATATTCTAACATCTTTTCTCGTGTACGTAAGTTTTATGCTTTTCGCGGGAGGTTTCTTCTCGGAACTAACGGTCTATCCTCTCTTTCCAGGAGGGTTGGTAGGTGGTTTAATTGAGGAGTTTGATTTTACAAATTTTGCAACAAGTGATATTGGAGATCAGATGCTTATTGGGATTTTTGCATGGTTTACATGGGTTTTTATTTTTCCACTCATTTATTCACTACTTTTGGGAGAAAAGAAGTGGTGGAAAATCTACCGTAATGCAGTTTTTATCTCTTCTATTGCTGTTTTCATACTTATGATAGGCTATGTTTTCGGTGGTGTAAAATATTTAGAAGCGATTGGATTTAACCCAACTAGTTCTAGTTTTGGAGTCGAACAACGTGAAATAAAGTTTCAACTGCTTGCCAGAATCCCTCTTAACATATTCCTATATGGGTATTTGCTATTCTTAGGTATAGGGGTAAACAGAGTAACCCCTTCAAAAACTCGAATACCATCTATTTTTGCAGTTGCTGTTGCAATAGTCATCACATTAATTCTTCAAAGATTAGTGTTCTTCGGTCTCTACCCAATAGTAACGTGAAAGAGAAGAAGAATTTTCTTCTTTCTTTTTAGCTAGAAAATTTTATATCACTAGAAATTTATGTCTTCAAGTGAGACGTTAAATGCTAAAGTTCAGTGTTCGATTTTTCTTTCATAATAGAAAGAGGACTTATCAAGCTATAATGACATTAACTTTAGCTCTCGTCATATATATTTCTACAACCCTTTTAGTCAGAGGATATGCATCCAATATAAGTGGAATGGCAGAAATTATTCAACCTTCAGATCTTCTTCTTGTTATTGAAGAAGGAAAGAGTTTATCCGAAAGCAGAATAAGTTTTGAAGTGTTAGAATTTTTAGAGGAATACGCTAGTACAACACCCAACTTAGAGGTTATTTTACCTGAATTATATATTCCAGTAGTGGTTGAAGGAGAAACAGGAACAAGGTTAACGACGCATTTACGATTACTCAACATTAGTGATTTTGAGCGATTTCAACCTCACCACTATGAATTTCCCCCAACAGAAATAGAAACTGATGAGATAATTATAGGACAACAACTTGCTTATCTAACTGCTGCAGGAGTGGGTTCCTTAATAAAAATTGAATTTAGTGATTATCAAGTAAATGAGTCATTTGTACTATCACATAATGAGAGCTATTCTGTAACAAATGTTATTAAATCAGGTCACGAGTATGATATAGAGTTAATAGGATCGCTTTCCAGTTTTGATCTAAATACATCTTTGGATTATTTTTCTTTTATTGAATTAAGAATTCTAGATATTAGGGAAATTGAAACAATTAGAACCGATATTATAAATGAATTCAGTTTCTTAGAGGTGCTTGATGAGAAACAGACTCAGAATTTCATCATTTTTGCTACAAATGATGTAATAAGAACATTAACTCTTTTAGAGATTTTATTTTTTGTTTTAATGCTAATTTCTATTTCATATAGCATTTATACGTTGGTTAGAGAGAGTGAAGAAGAGATTTTCACATTAAGATCTATTGGAGCTACTAAAAGGCAAATAGTCACGTTATTCATGCTTCAATCTCTTTATATTGGCGTAATATCAGCTTTGCTTTCTCTAGTAATTGGATATTTAGCTGTGAGTGGCATAGTGGGCTTAGTTACGGCAACAATGGGATTACCATACATAGCATTGAAAGTTGAAGGTTTTTTGGTTGGAATAATATTTCTATTTTCCTTATCATTATCTATAGTATCCGGAATAATTCCTTCGCTTGAAGCTTCAAAAATCAAAGTCATAAGGAGGGACAAGGGATGAATCTCAGAAAAATCTTTCTCTACAATGTCCTACCAAAGAAGAGAATGCTCTTGGCTTTCATAGGATTTCTCATTAGTTCAACAATAATTTCTGGGGCTGGAATCCTTATGTCAAGCATTGTAAATGGTACAGCATCGTATCTAGGAGAGAGCGAGAGTATATTGGTAATCTCAAATCCAGAAGCAGCGACTCCATACACTAGTGTGATACCCTTAGATTTAGCAGATACTATTAGTTCAATTGAAGGTGTAAAAGAAGTTAGTCCTGAAGTAATGACTGCAGCTGTATATAAGACCAAAGCTGTCTATTTCAGAGGTGTAGATGCTTCTTCTTTCTGGCATTTTACGAATGTAGAATTCCTAGAGGGGCAGCTTCTAACTGTCAATGATACTTTTGAGGTTAGTGTGGGCATTAATTTTGCTGAAAGAAATAACCTTAATATTGGGGATTATATTACACTTTTTTCTACCAGATCAGAAGCTGCTATTGAATTAAAAATCAAATCAATTTTTGGAACTAATACCCTATTGGATGATGAGATTATTTCTTCCCTATGGATCGGTCAGTTTTTTGCATTTGAGGATTTCAACTATATAACACACTTGAGAATCGAGATAGACTTAGATATCATTGACAACAAAGAAATGATAAGGGAATTAGTCAGTAAAGAATTTGAATTTGTTGTGAGTATCATAACTCCTGGAAATCTGCAAGAACTTAACGCATCAGTTTCAGTTTATAATAAGAGAGGAGATTTAATTAATGAAACCATTATTTTTAATGATAATCAAGTCTCGTTTGTAATGCCTTTTGGTGAATATGAAATACAATGTGAAGTTAAAGATGTTATTTCAGAGTCTATAAAGTTTCTATTAGATCAGGATAAGGAAGTAGAAGTATCCGTCCCATATATTGAGAGAAGTGTGTATTTCCGAGTAATAACAGATGAAGACGAGCCAATTCAAGGAGCAGCGATAGCTCTTTACAGACAGGATGCAGTTAATTCAGTAGAAAGTAACTATGTAAGTACCACAGACAGTAATGGAGAAGCAAACATATCACTAAGTGATGGCAGTTACTATGGTAGAATTTCGTATGGAATATATAGAAAAGATGTTACATTCATAACATCTATTTCAAATAATTTCGAAATAATATTAATCAGTAGACACCCACAAATATTAGTAGAAAACCCAATCAATAATTCCGTAATTATTGGTCAAAATGTTGACATCAGAATGTCCTCCTCTCCAGGTTATTCCATTTATTTCTACTGGGATGATAACCCAACAACAATGGAAGACTTCTATTTGGCATCACCTGGTGAAGAAGCTCCAGAAAGCATTTCAATTCCTTTTGATGAGGGTTTCCATTCTTTGACAATCGAAACTTATAATCAAGATTTTATATCGAGTGGATTTAATAAGAGTCTAAATTACGCAGAAGCCAAAGTTTTCTTTAATGTGATAGAAGCAATTCCTGAAGACTATTATTTTATAAATACAATGAATGGCTCTCACTTGAATCCTTCAACTGTAATAATTCTTAATACAACTCAGAGTTTTAGTGGCAATTTCATCTATAGATGGAATAATGATCCTTGGTTTGAGGTTCTTTCTGATATAATATCCGTTCCTTATGTTAATGGAATTCACGCCTTAACACTGAAAGCGGAATTTGAGAATTCTAGCAAAGAATGGAATTTTGTTTTTGCTGTAACAGACAATCCTGAGGGAATAGGCATTATTGGCTTAAGAGAGCACATGCAAGTCAGAGCAGAATCTGAAATTCAAACATGGTTTAATCCGCAATATGAAGCATATTACCATTGGGATAGTGATGCAGCTTTACTGATAAGTCAAAACGGCATAATCAAACCAGATGGATTAGCTGAAGGCAATCACACCTTGTATTTAGCATTTTATGATACCTCTACCTGGTCAAATCGATCATACACTTTTAGGATAGATAATTCAGCACCAATTATTACACTATCCTATATTAATGGAAGTGAAATCAATTATGAATCTATACTAACGGTTTTAACAAATGAAACGCTTTCTTCTCTTGAATTTTCATGGGATAGTCTTTCTTTTTCAACTGCTTATGATATGAAAATTCTTGTTCCTCAAGGAAACGGTAACCATACTTTAACATTAAGAACAACTGATCTTGCAGGAAATTCCATTGAACTGTTCTATGAGTTTGTCGTAGTTAATTTTACAGGAGGCGTTCCAATAGATTATTACCTACTAAATGAATATTCAGGGACAATAAATCAAAATTATATTGATTTGGAAGTTTTTTCAAATGTTGCAGGGGTCGTTGTTGAATATCAAATAACAGGAACTGTTCTCAAAGCAGGGGATTGTAAGGATTTCACTAGAGTTTTTCTCTATCCAGGCAATTATAATCTCAAAATAATCTATTGGGTAGATTTATGGGATAGTAGAGAGCGTACTTGGACTTTTGAGATTTTAGATGGTCAGAAAACATCTATAGTAACTAATGATGATTTGAACGAAACTTATGCCGGGGATGTAGTTGTAAACCTTACATATTTTGATGTTAATTATACTATTAATTCAATCAATTCACTCTATGTTAGTGATGGATACTACTCTCTCTTTTATCAATTAGTGGACATCTCTAATGATACTTTTAACTATAATTTCATTGTGGACACGAATAAACCTTATGTCACAATTTTGTCACCCCACAAAGGAGAAGAGGGGTTAGATGCCGATTTAATACTAGAAAGTGATGCAGTACTAATATCATTTAAAATAGATAATGAACCAATTTACGAATATGATAGAATCTATAATCTTCAGTTTCTAGTAGGAGGAGAGCACACAATAATTTTCTATCTCACTGATTCTTATTATAACACAAAAATAGAAACCTATACATTTTACTTGGAACAAGAATATGTTCCAGTCAATTTATCTCTTGAAGTAAAAATAGGGGATGAGATTTATCAAATCTTTAATCTAACTGTTGCTATTAATGATTTTTACAATTCTCCAACCAACTACTTTACAACAGATATCAATGGAAGTGTTTTTTTCAATGTTTTTGAAGGAGAATTTCAGGTAAAGTTCAATTATGCGGATAAACAGTACGATTTCCAATTGGATACTAGTACAGGAATCAATCAGAACATCCTAATTGGTTATGGTGAAACGATTGTTGAAGTAAGAGACTATTTTGCTAACTCTTCTATCATCAATCAATATTGCATTATTAGGGACTTGTCTGGAAGAAGAATCATGTCTCAAATAACTAACAATCAAGGACAATTTTTCACATCGTCTTTACCTTCAGGAGATTATATCTGTTATTTCACCAGAGGAGGAGATGCTACAATTGCTGTTCCTTTTGAGGTATACGGATTAAACAACATCGTTCTGTTTGAAATCCCTTCTATGAGAAAAGCAGTTGTCTTTGAATTCAAATATGATAATGGGTCAAAAATCTACAATCTTCCAGTAATAGTAGAAACAGAACTACAAGGACAAATAATAACTACAACTTCATTATATTCAAAGATTCAAATTTATTTATCCTATGGTTATGTGAATCTAACTGTTTTTCTAAAAGATGGAGGTTCTTTACACTTACGTCGAATCTTTGAACCTGGGAAAGAATTGATTACTATAGTTTTGCCAAGTGATTCGGATGAACAATGGTCAAAAATTCCTTTTAAGCCAGTGGCAGGATTTTCTTTCTTAATTGCATTTTCAACAGAATATCTAAACTACTATCTTAGGGGGTCATTGTTATTTACATATACACTAGCTTATGCAGAGATAGCACTTATCCTTGTTGTAGTAATTGTCAATATGTACTCAATTCTACAAAATATGTATAAGGAAAGCAAAAGGGAAACAACGATTATTAAGATGATAGGAGGTACAAACCTTCATACCATTGTTTCGATTTTTTCAAGACTAGGACTTATTGCATTCGTGGCATCGCTTATTGGGTATGGAATTGGTACTCTTATCCTGAAAATATTATCAAGCTTAAATCAAACAGTTTTCTTTGGACATACATTTGTACCAAAAGGAAGTTGGAATATTTTTCTCCTCAATGTAGCACTAATTATTCTAGTTGCTATTCTAACAACTTTATTGATTGCTAGAAAAGCGAGTAAAGAAAGAAAGGTATCTTCTGTTAGAAGATAAGTGAACAATTAGATGAATTGAAAACCATAATATCCTTCATAAAACCATGAGTTGCTTGTCCAAGTAATGTTTACTGAATTCCCAAACATAGGATCTAAGTTGTGGATAGCAGTCTGTGGAAATCCCCCTAAATCATTATAATTAATTGTTATGCTTATATCATGAATGAATATTGATTGCTGAGGCAAGTTCAGTAGAGATAAGGAAGTAAATGCTTCATCGATGGGCTTGTTAAATACAAAATTGCTATTAGCTACTATTATTGTATTGTTGGTTGAGAGAGTATACCGTGTAGAAATATCAATCGAAATTGGTTGACTGGTTTGAATTGCAGTTAAATCTAATAATGCTTCAATTGAAGCATTTTCGTCAGTTATATCTATCGATAATGGTGCATATGCAAGAAGACTAGATTTAGAAGAATTTCCTTTCAATTCTATATCAACAGGTCCAATAAAATCTTCGAATTTAATGATAGTAAATAACATGAATTCTTCGTTTGCAAATCGATAAGTGAAATATTCATTATTATGAAGAAATCTAAAGATAAAATAATTCCAGTAAAATTCTTCCAAGTATGCTGGAAACCAATCATTAGAACTATTTAGAGCTACAAAAATGGTTACTCCATATTTCTCAAAAAACTCTAGATTTCTTGTAATATTTGATTTCCAAAGTGGAACAGATGAGTCTGATAAACCCGTCTCACTTAGAAAACCTAGCATATAGAGATCAATTATCGGTTGAGATGAATAATATTCTAAACCTGGCGTATTCACTGAGAGAATAATTTGGTTATCTGTGTAACCAAGTCTATTAATGGCATCTATTAGCTCTTGAAATGATTCTCTATAATCATAACTATATGTGCTTTCAAAATCTTTCAAACTAAAACCAACAGAAGCAAGAAGAGCTACTTGGCCAGCAAAAGGAACAGAAACAACTACAAAAATTAAAATTCCTGAAAGAATCTTTCTAACATTGAATTTTTTATTATAGATTTGTGAATAACCTAACTTGAAATTTTTCTCTTTCCAGATTAAAAGAAATGTTACTAAATTAAATAATAGAATATATCCAAATAAAGACAACAGTCTTGTATGAGCATAATACCAGCGTAGATGAAAGTTTTCAAAGACAGTCTCTAGAGGTAAAATTGGATAAAGGAAGAGATAAGCACTTGCTGTGATGAACAAGTAAGCTAATAATCCATCCCTATTTTTTCCATCTCTTTTATTGAAGAACTCAACAACTGATTCAAATCCGATTGCAAAAATAATTGCTAAAGGAACTAGGATTGGGGTAAGGTATCTAACTGATCCCATAGCAAAGAATCCTTGCCAGATAATAAGGAAGAAAATTATCCAAAGCACAAGATCATTGTTTTTCTTATTTGAACTAACAAAGCCTACAAGCTTAAAAATCATCCATGTACCAGCAAACATTGCTGCTATTAAAAATGAGAATGAAGAGGATATGAAGGATGCTGTATGAGCGTTTTCTAGATAAGTTACAGTATCAGGTAAGGCAATTCCAGGCCAAGATAAACTTAATTTAGAGAATCTTAGATTCACAAATAGATCAACGAGATAATTTTCTACGCCAGGAATTGTTAGCATGTAAAAAATCCATAATACTACAATAGCAAGAGGGAATACAAAAATACCTAAGGTATAAATCCATCGCTTAGCAGAAAACAGTAAACTCTTACTACTAATAACAAGATAAATGCAATATATCGCAAGTAATCCTATAAGAATCCCTGTACCTAAGTAAATCTCAAATATTGATTTTCTTATCAGTTGACTCGCTAAACCTACGATAATTATAACCCGCAGAACCTTACCAATTTTATCAGAAGGCATTGCAACAAATAAAACAATAGGAATAATAAAACCGCTCAGTTTACTTAAACTACAGCCACCAAGACTCAATGACGTCAAAATAGCAAAATACAGCTGCTCTTTACTTTTGTCTGTACCCAGAAAACGTTTGTAATAATAAAAAGCTCCAGTAGTAAAAAAGAGTATATACATCTCTTGATAATATGTATATTCATACACAAGAAAATAAGTAAGAGGAGTAGCTAGAAAGGCAATTGAGGCAAAAAGAGCAGTTTTGTTTGATAAACCCATTATCTTGGATATTTTATAACAAAAATAAGCAGTACCTGCTAAATATAATATTGGAATGAACTGAATCATTTCAGATTGTGTTACAAAAAACGTATATGCAAAAAGCAATATATTCATTGGGGGTTTGAATTGGGGAAAAAATGTTAATTCATTAATTGAACTTAATTGACCAGTAACAAAGATTCTGAAAGAATTTGGTAAATAAAAATGCAAAAAATCCCATCCCTTAAAGGGGTACACAAGTACTTGAAATGCATAGAAAAGTACCATCAGGATTATTATAATTTTTAGAAGTAGATCCATTGATTGAGTTAATCTTTTTCTTCCAGACAAAACAAGTATTGGTAATTTTTTCCTAACCCAGACGTATATTTTGTAAATTAAATAAAGTAATCCAATAGCCAGGTAAACATAAACAAATCGCTCTAGAATAAGGATGTTATTTGTTTTATTAGCGACCCAAGCAATTATCAACATTGGAACAACTAAAACAATAGTTCCCACAACTAAAGATTCAACAAGATTTTCAGCAAAAGAATCTGATGTTTTCAGTTTCAATATTCTTTTCTTAACTATTTCTACGATTAGCGATCCAGATGAAAGAATTGAAATGAGGGGAACAAGAATTCTAATATCTAACTGAATCATATTTTTAATCTCCGTATTCTCTTTCTACATCTGCTGCTGTTTTATCCTTGGTAAAATCTAATTTGCTGAAATGACCAATAGTAATTATTATTGGAATTGTTGCAGTGACAGCAGCAATAATAAACCAACCAAATAGAGCATCATTAGCTATAAGGGTTCTATAACTAACAAAGTAAAATGCTCCAGCAATTAGAAGTAGTCCAATTGACCAAAGTGTGTATTTTACTTTCTGACTCATTTTTCCTATAGTTTTAGTTTTCACTTTTATCGTTCTATCAAATTCTTTCTTGACACCCAAAAGTGCACTTATAACTGCCCAAACTAGAAAATATTGTGCAGTCATCATTAAAAGGTAAAAGGCAGTAATTGTCCACAACATACCAAAGAAACCTCTTAAACGAATCATTCTATCTTCTTTTTCTTCTCTACGCCATGTAACAAAAGCCATAATTAGACTAGCAAGGGAAATCAAAATGGGAGCAACCAATAGGAGAGGAAAAACACCTAAATCTGGTCTTATGAATGCAAATTCAGCTAATCCGGTGAATTCTTTGATCATATACATAACAAACAGTAAAACGTATACAAAAATCATAACTGTCCCAATTATTGGGGTTGTGATTGTTGAAAGAATATCTATTTTATTTATAGTTTTATTATTTCCTTTTACTATCTTCCAAAACCTCTTACGAAAAATCGAAGTAATCCCATTTGTCCACCTCCACACTTGATTCACCATACTGATAGGATTCCAAGGAACCAAACCCTTGGAACAGATCTCATGAAGATATCGGGTCTTGTATCCATTAGACATTAACATAAAAGAAGTATCTGTATCTTCAGCTAACGTATCTTCCAAGAAACCTCCGAATTCTTTTAGTAAATCAACTCTCAACAATCCTGTAGTTCCAGCAAATATAACACCATTTCTAGTACCTCTACTTTTTTGATAAATGTGGTAAAATTGAGATTGGATAAAGGCACTACTTCTCATCAGATAATCATCTTGATTCACAAACATTGGTTTTCCTTGAACAAGAACAATATCGTCTTCAGTAAAGCCAGAGAGACAAGTTCTGATGAAATTGGGAGTTGGAATATGATCAGCATCTAAGATTCCTAGAAAATCACATTTTATTTGTTTCAAAGCATTATTAATCGCGCCAGCTTTAAATCCTGAACGATTTTTTCTGCGTATGAATGTGATACTATTAGCTTTGCAAAAAGATTCTATCTCGGATGAATGTTCAGCAGGACTATCATCACAAACAACTATCTCCAATTTCTCTTTAGGATAATCTAGATTCATTGCCCCTTCCAATGTTTGGGAAACAACTGTAAATGGTTCTCTGTATAAGGGAAATACTACGGCCACCTTAGGTAGAGAATTGCTCTTTAGAAACTTGTTATTCTCATCCTTTAGTAAAGTATAATTTGATGATGAACCAATGTAATAATAAATGAAAACTGAGAAAAATGCTGAAAATAATTCTAATAATAGAATGAGAAAATTTAGAATTAAACCAACTATAGCTGACCCACTTGGGAGCATAGTCCTATAAACTTGAATAATTTCGATACTACTGTAAATAATATAGAATGTAAGAAAAGCAAAAAGAGAATAGGCTAAAACATACCATAAAATCTTTTTCCACTGCATTCTATTTCCCCTTAATGTTATGTGTTAATCTCTTTAACAAAATAAGGTTTGTTGTGTTTTGTTGAGAAATGGAAGAAAATACACACTGGAAAAGTTGCTAGCATGGTTAAACCCAAGAGACCTAAAATTAGCCAAAAGGATCCAGTAAAACCATTGCTTAAAATGTCAAAAATGGAAATGGTAATGAGACCACCACCCAAGATGGAAATGATAAGAGAAAGTATAATATAAGGAATTTTTTCATTCCATTCATCCCTATCTCTTGATGGGATTTTTCGTTTAAACATTGACTTGAAAACAGCATAAACTGTGAATGGATTAAGCACGAGAGCGAGAATTAAGAAATAAACAAGATCAAATAATTTTAGATTTCTAATTCCACTTCTTCTAGCGTAAAGAACTGCTATTATCCCAGAAAGTTGGTAGGAAACTGCAAATGCTATTGGCATGATCAATAATGGTGGAAAAACACTCATAGGTAATCGAACTACAGAACTGTTTGTAAAATACATAATAACATAAAAAACTAGATTTAAGTATACTGAAGCGGCAATAAAAAACAGCGATGCACTGAACAGTAAATCTATCCTATGAATGAAAGGCATTTTAGCTGACAATATTTTCTTCCATCTTAATCTAAGAACTTGCATGCTCCCTTTTGCCCATCTTAATATTTGTGATAAGAGAAGAGAGAAATTTGCTGGAATCAAACCAAAACTACCGTATTCATCAACTAATTCTGTTTTGTATCCTTTTGCAAGAAGTTTAATTGAAATATCAACATCTTCTGTGAATGTATCAAATGGTATTCCACCAATTTCATCAACATATGACTTGCGATAACAAGCTGTAGATCCATTAGTCAAAACTGTAGAATGTTTTGTTTTTGATCGTTGAAATACTTCATAAAATTGAGCATACATTACAGATTCCCATACTTGCAATTTTGATTTAACAAGTCTGAAATTTACTTTGGATTGTACGAAAGCTAGTTGTGAATTGTTCATAAGTAATTTAACAGATTTAGTGATAAGCATTGGTTCTATTTTGTGATCATAATCCAATAGTATAAAAAATTCTGACGTTACATGTTTTAAGACAACGTTTAACATTCCAGCTTTGAAATGAATATTCGATGGATCATGTATGTGTTGAACGTTATAATATTGAGCAAGTTCAACGGTTTTTAGATAACTCTCATGCTTTTTTTCAGTATCATCACCCAAGAATACAGTTAGTTTCTCTTTAGGATAGTCAACCTCTGAAATGGAAACTAAGGTTTCCCTAAGAATTTCATACTCAGGATGCCTAATAGGGATAAGTATACTAACGGTGGGATAATTTTCTATGGTGGTTTCCCTTTTGGTTAAACTTGGAGGATTCATACAAGTGGAAGCCATGTGGTTTAGTAACATGACAGTATAGAATACACCAAGAAATTCTACCAATAATGTAATTAAATTCAAAATAAACTCTAATATCATTATATTCTGGAACGGTACTTCATAGAATCTTTGAATCATCAATACAAAAGACCAGACCAAATATACCAAACCTACTAAAGCAACAGCAATCGTAAAAAGATAAAGAAAAATACCTGCAAATTGCCAAACAAACGTTATATTTTTCCTTCTTTGTTCAGTTACTGTCATCAGTAATCCTTTATAATGTGATAATAACGAAAATAGAAACTATCATATTAAGACTTTGTTATCGCTATTGGAGGAACCAAAGTACTAAAGCTCTTTCTCCTTAGAAACTTTTACCTAAAGAAGATAATGAGAATAACGTCATCAGAGTGAGCTAGGAAAATCATGGAATCATCGGTTGTAATTCCTCATCATATTCGCTATTCTCAATTAGAGATTCAAAACTAGTAAATATATGAGTTGTGAATACTTACAAAATAAAAGAAGGAGATTTTACTGAGTTTCCTCAGTTTTTTGCTCGATTTCTAGAGGGATTGGATTTTCAGCTAATTCCTTTTCCTTTCTTCTTTTCTCCCTAAGTTGGTCTGAAGACATAACAGCTTCAATCTGATTCTTTGGTACGGGAGGGGGATCAAATCTTTCTATAAGT
Organism: Candidatus Heimdallarchaeota archaeon; assembly: GCA_021399345.1. Taxonomy (GTDB): domain Archaea; phylum Asgardarchaeota; class Heimdallarchaeia; order Heimdallarchaeales; family Heimdallarchaeaceae; genus UBA460. Next base: position 9,937 of record JAAFKI010000030.1, on the reverse strand, counting down.
TGAATAAGTAAATCTTTTTGTTTTTTAAGTTCCAATTCATCACAGAGTTCAAGAAATCGCTCCTCATAGAGATACAAATCTTCTAAAAGATGTTTATAAATAATATTTACTTCTTCTTCATTTAACTTCAAAACGTCTTTAGATGTAATTTCAATGATGTATTCTTTAATGAGCTCTTTATCAGAAGCTGTTTCACTCAAGTAGAAAATGAAGAGGGCCATATTGGACTGAGCATTATGAACAGCAGTTTGAATCAAGATGGTGCGATAATCCTTCACCATAAGTTCGATAAATCTTTCCTTAGAAATTTGAAGACCTTCAGTCAAATCTTCTTCCCAACCTTCAGGTAACTTGGAATAATTAAATGCGAGAGCAGGAATTAAATAATCATATAATGGTTTGTGGATAGTTTTAATATCTTCTTCAGTTAATTTGCCTAAAAATCTCAAGAAAAGCTTGTAATGATCCTTATTTCCAGTACCTTCAAAATAACGAAGGATAGGCAATATTGACTCAATTGGCGCCAAATCTCTAAAATACAATTTCATCAGAACAGGACGGAGAAGATATGGAACGACTAAAAGCAAAAGAACTGGAAGGAAAGCATAAAAAGTATTTCCACTCTCTTTTAGTAATAACCATAACATTACAACAAGCAAAATTATTGCACCCCACAAACCAAATTGTATATATCTTGCAATCTTCTTAGCTCTTGTTAAATTAAAACATATTTGACATTGTCTGTTAGCTTGTAAGTCATATTGTTGGTCAAGATTACATATTGCTAATCCACAGTTTGAACATTCTCCATCGGAATCATTGTGGAAATGGAATGCGCAAAAATTTCTGCTTTCAATTTCAGCCATAACTACAAAAAAAAGAGTATTCTTTTAACTTTATCGAATCAGTCTTTTTTGTTATGGGTTTTTTGAGAGATAGAATATATTCTATTTTTTCAATATAATTTTGTATGAAATTTGACTGAATACTAGGATATAGTTTAAATAAGAAGTTCTCAAAATATACAATTGTAAATTGTTTGACTGGAAAGTGGTCTATATTGAGTGCAGATGATGATGTACAAAAAATGATTAGAGAAGGAAAAGACCTACTAGCTAACAAATCTCCTGATGACTTTCTGAAATTCATTGAAAAAGGGATTAAAAAGCTAGAAGAAAACGACCAGTTTATTGAATCTGTTATCTTATGGCACTTCGTTGCAGAAACAATGGAAAATCTTGACGATCAAGATAATCAATCCTATGCATATAGTAAGCTAATAAGTAGATATCTTTTGCTGGAAGATCTTGAGAAAGCAGAAGAAGTTTTTAAAGAGTCAATAAGTAAGAAACTTTCAGGTTTCCATCTAGATACTGTTAGAACAATATTTGAAAGAAGGAGTGAGACAAAAAGCAATAGAGAAATCATAAGTATTCACAAAATGGATATTTTTGGGGACTTAGATCAAATACCAGCTAGTCCTAGTACAATGTTTGAAAATGTCTCACTAGTAAGGAGATATGTACATAATTTTTTGCCTGAAGGAACTTTCTCTGTAGCAATACTAAATCACAAGAGCGGAAAAACTGAGAAGCTCGAAATTTCTACTGAAAAGCTTGTTGAATATGAAGTTATTTCTATTCAAGAAACAGTGAGGGTTGATTAAAATGGTTGAACAAAAATCAATTTGGGGTTCAACTAGATACTTTATTAAAATTGATCCTTATACAAATGTTTTTGGTACCTCTATGAGCGGTATAGTCTCGTTTTATGATACTCATGGTTTGATAAATGAAAAAGAATGCAGGAATCTTCTAGAGATAGTAAATACCGTAAATGAATTCTGGTCAACTATTTTAGCACCTCATGAAACAAGAGTAGCTCGATGGATCGAAGAATATTTATCAGAAACAGGCATTCTTGGTGATTACAATTTACTTTTACGGCTTTTAAGATCAGATGAGCTATTTTCTGAAGATTTAGAAGAACTAATTACGGAAACTAAAGAAGTGAGTACTGAAAATTTCGAAAAAGCTTTTGATACTGTAGAAGACAGCAAAATAATTGGGCACGAAATTACAATTAAAAAACTTCCAGAAGATGATTACTTCAGAGATGAACTTCTTCAAAAGTTAATAGAAGATAATAAATATCAAATACCAAAAACAGTAAAAAGTCGAATACAGTATAAATTGGCAAGCGGTGAAATTGAAACCACTGAAAAAGAAAACTCATTAGGGGCTGGAGAAACTCTTAAGGATGCAACTCTGATTTCAAGTCTGATAAATAATCACAAAGAAGCTATCACAGAAATTAAAGTCATAGATGAGATACCTTATTGTTTTGCTATAAATAATATGGAAATTGTCGATCTAGAAAGTGAACCATCAAAAGAGAAAGAAGAAAAGGTTTTGGAAATTACTTGGGAGATTCCAGAAATTCAGCCAGACCAAGAAGTTGAAATCAAATACAAATTATCTAAGAGAATAAATCGAACAATTTTAGAGATAATTCAAAATGAAGTAATTGCAGTTCTTAATTCATTTGAAGACATTTCTCTATCAGGTTTAGAATTTTCTTCCAGTATTAAATATCTTAACATTCATAATCGTCAGCTACAGGAATTACATATTATAGATGAGATTCCTCCAGAATTTGACGTCTTAAAAACAAATCCTGAAGCACTTCCTCCAAATGCAGTAATTGAAAAAGTTAAACTGAAGGGAACTATTGTAAGATGGAAACATAAGAATGTTCCAGCTAATCAGTCTTTAGATAAATCCTATAAAATTGATTATTTTCCATTCCTATTCAGAGGAAAGAAACTCGTTCAAGATAAAGAAGGAAAAACAATTTTCAAGATAGCTAAATTCATCAAATCCTCTGAAAGAGATATAGGGTATACTGTTAATTACACGATTAAAAATATTAAAGGAGATGTTGATGAAATCATATCTCTAGCTGATAAATTCCCCGTTAGCCATGCTGTGGTAGGAAGAGATCCAGAAAATTCACAAATAATGGAACAAATTGATGATTCAGGAGCTAAGATTATAACATGGATAACAGAGCCTCCACCTATTGGAAAATTTACATCTGTCGAAATGAAAGTTGCAGGAGACACTCCACCAACTTTCGAGATGTTCGAAGTTTTCATTGGGGATAAAACTGAAAAAGAAGTTTTAGACAAAGAATCATCAATCTCTAGAGAGCTTGTCAAGTCTATCTAGATTTATTCATTTATTTGTCATATAGAGTTTATTTACAACATAGGGAATTGGGTTCTATCAATGAAAGATTCTTACGAAGTAATAGTTGTTGGAGCAGGTCCTGCAGGTGTAGCTGCATCATTAATTTGTCGAAAGAGGGGATATAATGTTTTACTTCTTGATAAGAAGAAAAGGGAGAAGATTGGAGACAAAGTGTGTGGCGAAGCTATCTCAAAAAAAACAGTACTTAAGGCTATGGAAAAACTCTCTATTGCTCCCCCACTAGAAGAAGAAATTAAAGCACAAATTGAGGATTTAATTCTTAGAACTGCTTTACCCAAAAACCATATTACTTTTCCAGCAATAGGCTATTTGATTGATCGCCATAAGTTCGGACAAAGATTACTTCAAGAAACAATAAAATCTGGAGTAATTTTAAAAGATCAATGCAGAGTAAAAAAACCACTTGTGATTGATAACAAAGTATCTGGAGTTTTGATTAAAGATTCAGAACATAACAGCATAGAAATTTTGTCTAAAATGGTAATTGACTGCAGTGGAACTATGGCAGTGGTAAGAACAGGTTTACCACAAGAATATGAACCAAAATTGAACAAAAAGGTTACCAAAGCAGATTTTGCCCCTTGTTATCGCGAAATAATACAGTTAAATCACGACCATGATTTAAAAGGTAAAATAGTTTTACAATATGAAATAGATATACCAGAACCAGGATATATCTGGTTCTTTGATGAAGGAAAAAAGCGTTTGAATTGTGGAACAGGATTTATCAAACAAGGAAAACACGCCACCAAAAGTGTTAAGTCAGTATATTTTAACGCTTTAGAGAAATATTTCCCTAAAGGAACTTACAAAACAATTGATGGGAGAGGAGATGTAGTACCAATTAGGGCTCCTTTATGGAATGCGGTAGGTAATGGTTTAATTGTTGCAGGAGATGCAGCTTTTCATGCTGACCCACTAACAGCTGAAGGTCATGGTCCTGCATTAATGGCAGGAAGCTTTGCAGGAGAAGTGGCATGTAATGCTCTTGAACAGAACTCATTTGAATTGAAAGACCTATGGGAATATAATCTTTTAATCGTGAAAGAATTTGGTTCAGATCATGCTAGAAATAGAATCCTAACAATAGTCTTAGAAAAAATAGGTCCAGAAAAACTAGAATTTCTACTTAAAAGAAAAGTGGTTAAACAATCAGATTTAACATCCGCAGGAATTATGAAAAAAAGATCATTCATGGACTATTTAGGTCGAGTGGTTAGATGTTTTCCTAAATATGGACTCCTGTTGATGATGAGAAAAGCAATAAGCACAAGCAAAGCAATCGCTAAACACTGCGAAACATACCCCACAACGCCAGAAAGTTATGAGGCATGGAAATCGAAGATTCTTGATCTTTACTCACAAGTTACTTAGATATATTAACAGAAACCATAATTTTTAAGTTAGGTAATGGGATGTTGATTTAATCATGACACATCAAGAAGAAGCAGAAGAAAGATCATATGAACACTGGGCTACTGTAGTTAGTAATGAGGCTATTGAGATTTTTGGAAAAAAACAAGTAGTTGCTACCGGATGGGCACCATCTGGTTTTTATCATATTGGAAACTTCAAAGAAGCAGTTACTTGCAGAGCCATTCATAGAGAATTAATCAGTTTAGGAGCAGATTCATATTATTTACTCAATATAGATGATGTGGATCCTTTTGAAAAAATACCTGCATTCTTCAAAGAGTATGGTAAGTTGCTGAAGCCCTATCTAGGACATGCAATCTGTGAAGTACCAGATCCTTTAGGTTGTCATGATTCATACGCAGAGCATTTCATCGCTGATGCTTTAGCTATAATGAATGATTTTGATGTCAATCCTGATCCAATTCTTACATCGAAACTATATGAAGAAGGAAAATATGACAAATATGCAAAATTGTTTCTTGAGAAAAGTGAAGAAATGTACGAATTAACGGAAGAAATAACCGGCTCAAAAATGGAAGATTTCTTTCTAATACAATGTCCTGAATGCAATAATCTATCTGCTCCAAAACTCATTGATTATAAATTTATAGATGATAAAATCAAGGTAGAAATCTTTTGCCAGAAAGAAAGACGAGGATGTGGACAGAAGTCCTCCTTAATTTTAGGAGAAACAATCTGGAAAATTAAATGGCGACTCGACTGGGCTGCAAGACAAGATTTCTTAGGAGTCACTGTTGAATCTTCAGGTAAAGATCATGGTGTATCAGGGGGGTCTATAGATTCATCTTTGGCAATTCACGAGAGAATATTTGAAAAAAGCGAATTACCCATGTTAATTACTCATGGTTTTCTAACCTTTGGTGGTAAGAAATTAAGTGGGAGCACAGGCAGTGGTTTGCCTGTATCAAAATTTCCAAGCATACTAGATCCATCTGTATTTCTTTACAAAATATATAGAACTAATCTTAGAACAGACACTGATTTTAAAGTTGAAATGGATGTGCCGGGAGTAGCTTCAGACTATGATGTTGCGGAAGAACTGTACTATCAAGAGAGGGACATCGAACATAAAAAAACCAAGGAAAAAACTGTTAAAGCTTATGGACTTGCTCTTATGGCAGAACCTTCTGAAAAAAAGCCAATCAGGGTGGATTATGGACAGCTTGTTACATACTTACAAGTTTATTTGTTTGATGAAGAACAGGTTATTGAAACTCTTAAAGCCAAAGAGATAATTCCTTTCAATATTAGTAATAGAGATTTGCAGCTGTTAAGAAATAGAATCCAAAGAGCAAAATTTTGGATAGAAAATTACGCTAGTAATAACTTCAAATTCAGTGTAGTTGAAAATCCAAAATGTGATATTGTGAAATCATTAGATTTACCAGTCATTAAAGAATTATACATAGCTCTACAAAACCTTCCTGAGAATTATCAAGGAGATTCTATTACTCAGTATCTTTATGAGATAGCTAAGGAAAAGGAAATTAAACCAGGTAATTTCTTTAGATCAATATATCAAATAGTGTTAGCACAAAAATCAGGACCTAGAGCAGGAACACTCATTGATGTTTTGGGAAAGACTGAGGTCTCCAGACTAGTTAAGGAAGCCCTAGATTGTTTTTAACTTTAAAAGAAAAAAGAAGAGAATTTTGATTCTTCATCCTAATCCTCATTTTCTATTGTGGAGTTCACAAAGAAAAATGGAGAATATTCAGGATCTTTTTTCAAAATCTCCAATATTTTTTCGCCTGATTCGGTAATTGACCAACCCCTTTCCTCTTGTTGAATCAATCCTAATTGAGTGAGGGAATTCGAATGCTTACCAGTTTTGATGTGGGATCTGATCGTATCCAGACCAATTCGAAGTTTCTTTGATAACTTCTTATATCCAACAGATTCTTTGGCAAGTTCTATGAGGATAAGGCGTTTGGTTCGACCTAGTCTTTCGACTATAGATTCTATCGTTTCTCCATTATCTACCACTCATATCACCGGATAGGTAGATTAGGTATCATTAACAATTTAAAAACTATACGCTTGTCATTACTCAAGAAGTCTAGATATCTTTAGAGTTGCTCTATTTCCCTCAACAGAACATTTAAGAGAAAGCATAAGGTTGTGTTTTTAGATGGAACAAAAAATTTGTTTTAGTGTATTTGATGATACTGTAGGAGTGAAGGTTTTACAACACGATAACCTAACAGAAGAAGATTCTCACAAAGTTTCTATCCGTATGTTATCGGGGGCTGCAGGAACTGATATTTTAAGAGAAGCGAGCGCAGTTATGCCACTTCACGATACTGGGGGAGTTGCTTATTCCTTCTTCTTTGGTATACCCTGCAAAAGTAAGAGATCACCTATTACTATGGCATGTTTAACTTACATCATCCAAGAAGAATTACAGTCACAGCTTTATACCAAAGTTCCAGTTTTTAACTATCATAGTTCCAATATTGCGAAACAACTTGCTGGTCTTATTCTCTATGAACCAGGCTTTGAACTAGATGAAGGTCTTCAAACAAGAATAAGGGATTGGTCCATTAAACTTTCCTCAATTATGACTAAACAAGAGACTGCAGCAGCTCAAACCGTAGAAATTATCAGATCAGAAACTTCACCTTATTTCTTTATGAGACTGATTAACAAAGGTCAAGATAAGGTGGTTGAAGCTATTCTAATAGGAAAACCAGTAGTTGTTGTTTGTAATCAAGAAATGGTTAAACCAATTTTATCATCATTACAATCTTTTCAACCCAGAAGAGAATTATTGGTTTCATTATTTCCTAAAGAATATATCCCCCCAGATCAATTTGATGTTCTCTTTGCAACAGCTGACTTAGTTTCTGATTATCCAGACAATGTTGTTTGCGATCTCACAGCAGGACAAGCTAAAGGCGGCGATGATAGTGAATATAGCAAACAGTTATTGCAGAAATTACAACAAGATGCTGAAGGTGGAGGTAAAGATCATAGAAATATTATAGATACATCTATTCGAGGTCTAGAAGGAGAAGTTGTAAAAATCATAAGATATTCAGGCACTAGTATAATTTCCCAATATTATGCTTTAACCACAAATCCTAAGCAGCAATTTGCAAATAAGGAAGAAGCAGATATTGATATGGCTTTCAAAATTGCCTTCACTCGTTATCCTGAATATTCAAGTAGCATTGATAAACTATATCAAGAAGTAACTGGAAAGAAAAGACGTTTCAACATATAATCTTATCAAATACCAAATTTGATGATTAATAATAAGGAAATGTGCGACGAAGCATTACAAAGCAACTACTTTCCCTATACTTTTTTATTTGTGTAGTTCCTAATTTCAATAATGAATATCAATTCAGTGGTAGATGAAGTTGCTGATCTAAATCCAACAATAGTTTCTGTAGTTGGTGCTGGGATCTCTAAAGCTTCAGGAATGCCTACTTTTAGAGGAGAAGATGGGTTATGGAACAACTATAGAGCTGATGAGTTAGCAACACCCTATGCGTTTTCAAGAGACCCAAAACTTGTTTGGGAGTGGTATAGAGCAAGGATGAGAATCCTATTAGAATCTGAACCAAATCCAGCCCATTATTCACTCACTGAATTAGAAGAAGAAAAAATTGCTATTGGAATTATTACTCAGAATGTTGATGGTTTACATGAAATAGCGGGATCCAAAAATATTGTAGAGATACATGGTAGAATCAGGTATGCAAGATGCATAAGTTGCGATTACATAGAAAGATGGGATGATGAAAAAAAAGCACACAAAGAACTGGAATTACCATCATGTCCAGAATGTGAAACTAATCTTCTTCGACCAGATGTTGTTTGGTTTGGAGAACCTTTAGACTCCCAGAAATGGCAAAAGGCTACTGAATGGACGACACAATCAAATGTGATGCTTGTAATTGGAACTTCTGGTGTTGTTGCTCCGGTATCCACTTTACCAATCTATGCAAAGCAAAACAATTCTATGATCATAGAATTTAATATTGAAGCCACGCCAATTTCGAATTATTGCGATTATTCTATATTTGGGCCTTGTGAGGAAACCTTACCAGATTTTACTAAAAATTTACTAAATAAGATTGGTTGATGTGTATTATGGGAGAAGAAAAAAGAATAGAAATCAAAGTATTAGGAATGGTTCAAGGAGTTTTTTTTAGAGCCACAACAAGAGATGTAGCAGGGAAATTGGGGCTTAAAGGAACAGTACGAAATATGAGGGATGGATCAGTAGAAATAATTGCTGAAGGAACTGAAGAGAGACTGAATCGACTAATTATTTTTGCTAAACAAGGTCCGCCTTCAGCTAAAGTTTACGATATACAAGTTAAATGGGAACAAGCTAAAGGAGATTTGTCTTATTTTAAAATAATTTACTAGTAAAACATCAACATTCAAAAGCAATTCAAATAGTACTAAAATGTGAGGAATTAGATTGCCCGAAGATATCGAGAAAAAAATCAGATCTAAAATATTAGAGCTAAAGCTTAAAGACACAGAACTAATCCATTTTGGATCTATTGCCAAATTACCCACTCAATTTGGAGAATTTGAAATTATAGGTCTTTTAAGTTTAAGAGACATGAAGGAACATGCTGTAATCGTTAAAGGAAATCCAGTTGGAAAGGAGGATGTTCCAATACGCATTCATTCAGAGTGTCTTACAGGTGATGCATTTACATCACTGCGATGTGATTGTAGAGAACAGCTGGAATTTGCATTAAATTATCTTTCACAACAAAAACATGGCATTCTAATCTATCTCCGTCAAGAAGGAAGAGGGATTGGTTTGTTTAATAAACTTAAAGCATATACACTTCAAGAGATCGGATATGATACAAATGAAGCAAATGAAGTCTTAGGTTTTAAAGCAGATGAACGTTCATATCTTGTAGCAGTTGATATCCTACAAGCTTTACATGTTAAATGTGTTAAGCTTCTAACTAATAATCCAAAAAAAGTAGCAGAACTATGTGGAAGCAATATAGAAGTCATTGATAGAATTCCTATTGCCATTACACCTAATGTCTATAATGTAAAGTATCTTTCCACAAAAAGTGAAGATGGTCATTTGATGGGGTCAGAACCACTTTTTTGTCAAGATGAAACAGACTGAGGGAGATTATTCCTCTTTCTCAGTGCCTTCTTCAACTGTAGTGTCTTCTTCAACTGTAGTGTCTTCTTCAACTGTAGTGTCTTCTTCAACTGTAGTGTCTTCTTCAACT
>JAAFKI010000003.1 GCA_021399345.1 Candidatus Heimdallarchaeota archaeon | reverse complement strand
GCTATATTTGGGGATTTTTTCTTGATTTCTAACAAATTCTGTTTGAACAACACTCACAGTTCCATGAACAATACCCCAAATGAAGAAAGATAATTTACCGGCATCTTTCTCTTTTGTATCTCCTGCATCTACTGCTTTTAGGACGATTTCGTTTAAATAATAGGTGGACAAGTAGTATCACCGACTCGACATAGAAGTTAACAGCAGATTTTTTTCTTCTAAATCAATAACATAAGTATTCCTAAGACCATACCAATTATTCCAATAAAAATTATTAAGATTCTTTCGCTAACATGGTTTGCGAATAGTGATCCGAAATATCCACCTATAACTGCACCGATACCTATAACCCCTCCCATTACATAATTAATACTTCCTTGGATAGCAAAACCCACTGAACTACTGAAAGCTGTTAAAGCCATTATCAATGTTGATGTTCCTATTGCTTTGTGGAGAGGTAAAGCTAAAACAACAATTAACACCACTAATATAATTGCCCCCCCACCTGCACCAAAGATTCCACTCCCAACACCTAATACAAAACCCAATGTTACTGTAAAAATAATTTTAACCCATCCTCTTTTGAACTGAAGAGATTTCATTTTCTTAAATCTCTTATTTACTGAAAGATTCTGATCTCCCTCGACTTTATCTGTCACATGAATTACTTCTGAGCTCCCCATTGAATTTTTTTCTGGTAATAACTTAAGCAAAGATTTATCATAATTTTCATCAGCCCAGTGGTGACCTTTGTTTTTTCTATCAGGTAACACCTGAGTTTCTTTTGGTGAAAAAATATTCTTTGCAACAAGTATAAAACCAATTATAATTGCTGCTATTCCAAATGCTGGTCCTAAAAATGATCCCGAAATTGATTGTACTAACACAGCTCCTAATTGCGAACCTGCTACTGCTCCTACCGCTAACCAGAGACCTGATTTAAACTCAACATTTCCTTTTCTATAGTAAGTGAAAGATACAACAATTGAAGCGATGAAATCAACCATTAAACTAATACCTAAAGCAGTATGCACATCTACCTCAAATAACAATAAAACAAGAGGTACAACAACAACTACTCCACTTGCGCCAATGAAACTTGTTATAATTCCTGTTCCTAACCCAATTGTTGCCATTATCATAAATGATACAAAGTCCAATTTCTCTAGCCTCTTATTTTGGAGTCTGTTTCTAATCCAGAGAGATAAGTTTTTATGAATTATTAAAATATTACGGTTGCCGAAATATTTTGTTCACGTATTATATTTCTATCGAAATAAATCGAATGACTTAAAAAAAGTAATTGTGTTGTATTACCATAGTTGAAGCTGATGAAGATGAACTCATTTGAAGAAGGGAACAACCAAAAAGACTCGGATTATATTCAAAGGTTTTTGTATAAGATAGATGATTTTTTTGAGACATTTACGAGAAATAGAATCTTTTTGGGTGATGAGGATTTATCATTTCCTGAATTTAGAGTTCTAAACTTTGTATTAGATCATGAAAGAAGTGGCATGAAAATGATATCTGAGCATTTTTCAATTGCACCAAGCACCACAACAGGTATTATTAATCGACTTGAAGATAGGAATTATGTGATTAGGGTAATAAATAAAGAAGACAGGAGAAAATTCCTAATCAAGATTAGTGACATTGGTAAGAAAAAGCTAGAAGTAATGACTGAAAGAATTTTTCTCGAAATGCAGAAGGTTTTCAAAAATTTTTCCCATGACGAAGAGATGGAGTTTTTTAGATTATTAAATAAGTTAGCTTCTTTATTTCAACGATAGATGGTCAACAGATAATTTCATAAGGGATTTGATCAAACTGCAAAAATTAATTGGATGAAATGAGTTATAAATAGTACATTTTTTTGGTCATTTCATAGAATTCTTTCAACTTGTCAGCTAGATAACACATTTCTCTTTTCTTCATGTTAGGAGTTGATGGAATGTGTAAATGTATGCCTAAAATCTACAATTGGAACTATATATTGATTTGATATAGGTTTCAAAGAGCATTTTAGAGTGCAAGAAGCTAGCTGACATCTCTCCGTTAAGTAACTTTAGCATATTTGTGAGGAAAGTTTTTAGCATATTCTTCGTAATGTAGGAATTGGTTGTAATATCATGAAAGTAATAAAAATTCTATTTCTTATTAATTTTCTAGTTCTCATAGTAGGATTCTTACCCACTTCAATGAATGTTAATTCCACATCTAATAGTATTATTTTAAATGATGACATTGATCTAAATGATTTTTCTTCTTGGTGGTGGACTCCTGTAGAACTAATTTCAGAAAGCAGCACAGTAAGTGCGTATCATCCTGCTATTGCTTGCGACAGTGAAAATAACATCCATCTCATCTGGGACGATGTAACACCTGATCTTGGAGGTTCTGGGAACGATAGAGATGTTTTTTATGTCCAATACGATGCTCAAACAAAAATTTGGTTACCTCTAGAAGTAGTTTCTACCGAGAGTACAAGTGGGTCAGACTCAGCTACAATAGCTATCGATTCAGAAAATAACATCCATGTTACATGGAGTGATTATACAAATATACTAGAATCTGATGCTGATGAAGATGTATTCTACAAACAGCGATCTTCTTCAGGAATCTGGAGCACAACAGAACTAGTCTCCTCTGATAGCACTCTGGGAGTAGATCGTCCTGTAATACACGTGGATGCAAAAGATATAGCACATATTGTTTGGAGTGATGACACTGACGGATGGGATGTCCTTTATAAACGAAGAACCTCTGCTGGAATTTGGAGTTCTACCTTTATAGTCTCAGAATACAGCACACTTACAGCATATACTCCACGTATTGATAGTGATGCAACGGGTAATATTTATTTTATATGGACGGATGAAACCAACTACGGAGGTTCAGGTGTCGATCTCGACGTTTTTTTCAGGACTTTGGATGAAGATTTGACAACATGGTCTCCATATACAGTTATAAGTACAGAAAGTGATGATGTTTCTGGAATTCCTAATATATCCGTTGATGATTCGGATAGAATTCATATATCTTGGGTTGACAAATCTAATTATGATAATGCTAGTACCGACTGGGATGTATTTTACAAATATTATAATCCCCAATTTGATACTTGGCATATTTCTAAAGTTGTCAGTACTGAAAGTGATTCACCATCGACTGAATTGAGAATGGTATCTGATGATTCTCATCTCTATCTAGTTTGGGAAGACCGGACTGAGTATTCAGGAGCGGGAGTTGATGCAGACATCTTCTTCAAATATAAGGATCTAACTACCGATTCATGGTCATCTCTTGGAGTTCTAACTTATGACCATGGAGCTGATTCTAATACCCCTGCTTTAGCAATTGATACTCTAGGTCATTTACATGTGACATGGAGCGATTGGACGGATATACTAGGAGCTGGTGCTGGTCCAGATATTATGTATAGAAAATTTGTAGGAAGTCCTGAAACACCAACTCTTAACAATATTGTTCCCAATCCAGCTCAACTTGGGAATATTAGCCTTAGTTGGACTGAAGAAAGTGGTGCTGTGAGCTATCAGATCTATCGTGATATTTCCTATATTTCCACTATTTCTGGTCTAACTCCCTTAGCTACTGTTTCTTCTATTTCGTATATAGATGACATTACTGCTGCTGGAACTTATTTCTATACAGTACTTGCCAGCAACAATTATGGTCAAAGTAGCTTATCAAATATTGAATCTATTCAGGTTCTTGAAGATGAAATATCACCAGGTTTCTTCAAATCGTTAAGAATTGGCGAAATTCTGGTTTTAGCTGCTATCATAGGTGGAGTTCAGCTTCTAATAACTACAATTGTTGTTGTTTTTGTAAAAACTGGACCCAAAATAAGAAGTCCAAAGACTGGTAAAAAATAACTTCTCCTCTCTTTCTTTTTCTATTACATTTCATTAAGCAATTTTTTTATGTATTCTAATGCAAACTGATGATATTCGTCAATATTGCCGTATTCTGGGATTTGTTCTTGATCTCCAAAAAATTCAGTTTGAACAACACTCACCGTTCCATGAACAATTCCCCAAATGAAGAAAGACAATTTGCCAACATCTTTCTCTTTTATTTCTCCCGCATCTACAGCTTTCTGAACGATTTCGTTCAAATAATAGATAGACTTAGAGTCATATTGTTGTTCGAGTAATCCTGTTCTTTCTGCTTGAGGTGCTTGAGTTTGAAACATCATTTTGTAACGTTTCTCATCTTCTCTTGCAAACTCGAGATAAAACAGAGCAATCTTCTCTAGAAGTTCTTTGTAATTTCCTTTATGGTCTTGCATGATTTTTGCCATTCCGAGTTCAAATTTACCAAAATCATTTCTTAGAATCGCGAACCATAACTCCCTTTTACTAGAAATATAAGTATAGAGACTTGCTTGACCCATATTCAGCTTATTTGCTAACTTACGCATACTCACACCTTCAGGACCATGTTTCAGAAAAAGTTCCCGACCTGCCTTAATTATGCGCTGAAATTGCTTTTCCTTTGCTTCTGTAGATCTCGCTCTAGTCTTCTTATTCTTGCTCATAATTGATTGTTATTAGACTCTAATATAAACCTTACTTAACCGAACTTTGTTCGTTTAGGAATATTTAAATATGTCGAGGTAAAAAGATAATCGAACATCGTTCGGTAAAGGTGTAAGAGATGAATAATAAAAGCCAAAAGAAAATTGATGGAAAAGCTGTTGTACTAGGAGCTACAGGAGGGCTTGGCTCAGCAGTAGTTTTTGAACTTGTGAAGAGAGAAAGATCAGTAATTGCGGTAACAAGAAACCTTCAGAAAGCAAGGAAAATGTTTCAAAATATTGATGTTGAAATCAGACAAGCTGATTTAATGGATCAGGAACAAACTTTAACAGCAGTTCAAGGTGCAGATGTAGTTTATCATTGCGTTAACGTTCTTTATACAAAATGGTTAAAGGAATTCCCTATTATCAATAATAACATTCTAGCAGCTGTTAAGGAAGTTGGAGCTAATCTAGTCTTTGCAGATAATTTGTACATGTATGGTGAAATGCAAGGGGATAAGATATCTGAAGAGCATCCGCTAAATGCCGAGAGTAAAAAGGGAAAGCTTCGAGTACGTTTAGCAAAGCAAATACTAGATGCTCATTCTAAAGGTGATATAAACGCAGTCATCGTACGCTTTGGAGATTTTTATGGACCTAATGTTGTTAATGGATTTACCAAACCACTTCTGGAAAACCCAGTTAAAGGTAAAGCAGCAACATGGTTAGTAGATTTAGATAAGAAACATTCATTGATGTATATAGTTGATGCTGCAAAAGGAATGGTAATGGCATCAGAAAATCCTAATTCTTATGGGCAAATATTTCATGTCGAAGGAGCTGAATCAGTCACAGGTCGAGAATTCATCACTATGATTTTTCAAGAGTTGAATCAGGAGCCAAATATGAAAGTATTAAGTGAAAGCACAATTAAGATTCTAGCACCATTCATACCTATCGTGAAGGAACTTAAAGAATTAACATATGAATGGAAACATCCATTTATAATTGATGGAACAAAATACGTTTCAGCTTTCAATACAACAGAACATACAGTTCATAAAATAGCCATCAAAGAGACATTAGATTGGTTTAAACAAACTTGAGGAATAAGTGATTATTTTAAAATAGAAAAATATTTCTTTTACTAGAGGATCTCTTTTTTTAATTTATTTTTATTAGTCTTATGCACTAGAGAAATTACATTTTTTTGGTTATTTCATAGAATTCTTTTAACCTATCAGCTAGATAACACATTTCTCTTTTCTTCATGTTAGGAGTTGATGGAATGTATACTATACCATTATTAAATTTGACATCTACTTCTTTGTTCTCATAAGAATGGTTAAACACCTTGTAAGTGGGGTTAGCTATACAGGATATGTCATATTCAGTTAAGAACTCTAGAAACTGATCCACCAGATGTTCTTCAATTTGTATAGTATTGTAGGATGATAAGCTGCTATTCCCTTTATACCAAGGGAAGAAATAAGGTATAATCTCAGGATCTAAACATTCGATGAAATAAGCATATTTTTTAGCAAACAAATTTTCCATTTTTTTATAGTTGTCTAAATTCTGATACATTGATTTTAGCAAACCATGAGAAGGTTTACTCAAAAAGGTTTCTCGATCAAATCCAGGGTTTTTTGCTCTGTAAGCTTTAGCAAATCTCAGCAAACTGATATTCCTGTTGAAGAAAGTTGCTACTCGAAGTAGATCAATAAATGAAGCTAAGAAGATACGACTATTATAAAATAGAAAAGTGGGTAACTTCTTCAACATTTGTTTAAATCTTTTACCTGTCTTTTCTATGGGTAATGCTTCAATTATCTTTTTTGTACCTTCTATTAATCCCTCATATTGATTATTAATATACATAAATCCTCCCCCAAGAGCAATCGGTCTTTTATCCATACTCATTGAGTATATTGGGATATCAACAATTTCATGACTTGAAAGTAGATCAAGTGTTCCTCCCTGTACTCTATCTTCTATAATAATACAGTTATGTTTCTTCTTAAATTCTGATAGCACAGATATATCCATATCCTGTCCAAAATAGTGTGTTATTACTACTAAATCGCAGTTATCTAATATGGGGATTTCTTTAATTCCATTGTAGTTTTTGTTTAATTTAATAATGTGAATATTTTCTGGTTTAACATACTTTTCCATGATGTTCCTAAATGATGTGTGCTGGATTGGAGTTGTTGCAACTACCAAATCTTCTTTATAAAAATACTGCATACAAACTTCAAATAATGCTCTACATGAATAACCTAAAATTGTAGTGTGTTTATCGGATTCTATCCAAAGTTTGTATTTTTTAGATGTAAGAAGATTAGCAAAATGTCTTATAAACTCAAAAAAGTTTAGGGCCAAATAATCTGGTGCGGTTTTGATAACTCTCTTGACCATGCTGAATCTGGTCGAAATTTAAGATTTAAAAGAATAATGGTTATTCCTAACTTAATGTTTTAGTTAGTTCTCCTTTAGTTTAAAATATCTTTCTGTCGCTTATACATATCGTAGAATAACCATACATATCGTAGAATAACCATACATATCATTGAACAACTATAACAATTTGAAACAATCGATATGTATAGATATCTGTTTCAATAAACGGTGATGGCGTTAATGATGCACCTGCGATTAAAAAAAGTGATATAGGTGTCGCACAATGGGCATTACAGGCACTAACGTTACCAAAGAGGTTGCTGACATGGTCATTACTGATGATGCCTTCAATACTATTGTTGCTGCTGTTGAATGGTATTGTAGCCTTAATTGAAAGATATATAATCTACCTATTTTTACTCTATGTACCTGCAAATGTGAGAGTGGAATAGTTTACAGAAAACAATACTCAGCTCGAAAAGATAGATTCCTTAATGAATTCTTACAGTTATAAGGAAGCTTTGGAGAAAATTACTCAATTAGAGGAGACTCCCAATATCTCAGAGAGCGATTTTGCAGAACTTATGTTTCGAAAATCATTCATACTTACCCATTTGGGTTTTTTCGATGATAGTATTTCCCACGCTCAGCACACACTAAATCTATTTGGAGGAAAGCTAATCTCCTTCACTCAGAAATATGATCTCTACTTTGTAATTATTGAATCTCTCTGGAGGCTAGGTAAATTTGAAGAAAGTCTTCTAATGATTGAAAGAGTAGAAAACTACGCAAAAAACGCGATTATCGGCGAAGAAACAACTGTTATGATGGAAATTGAAACACAAATTCAATTTCATAAAAGTTGTATTTATTGTTTTACTGATTTAAAGAGATCAGTTGAACATGTCAACAAAAGCTTAAATCTTTCTGAAGAGGTTGAGAATGAAGTTCTTTATGCACGAAGCCTCTTTCGTAAGGGAAAAATACTTACCTATCAGGGGAAATTGGATGAATCTCATGAGATTCTTGACAAGAGTTTAGAAATTGGCAAAAAACTCAATGATCACAGCATAATGGCAAATTCATTAGTTGCTTTAGGAGAGATTCACAGGCTAAAAGGTGATTTTGCTCAAGCCTTACAATTCTTCAATACTGCTCTAATTCTCCATCAAAAAATAGGTAATAATTATGGTATGGCTATTACTTACAATAATGTTGGAATAGTCTATTATAGTCAAGGAGATTATGATAATTCCTTTGAGTATTTTACAAAGAGTCTAGAACGAGCTCTTGAAATTGATTTCAAATTTACAGTTGTTGAATCTCTCTTTTATCTGATAAATATTCTATTAACTAGAGATGATTTCTTTGAAGCTAAAGAGCATCTTGATATATCTAGAAACGCATCGATTGATCAACATGACACCATGATATACTACTATTCTCAATTATCTGAAGCTGTGTATCATAAAAAAGCAAATAGATTTGCCAGTTTAGGTAAAGCTCAAGAAATTCTGGAATATATAATAAGCAAGAATTTAGTCTATCAAGAAATCAATATCCATGCAATGTTGAATCTATGTGAAATATTGCTTCATGAGTTAAGGTTTACTAACAACCCTGAAATTCTAGAAGATTTAGAAGAAATATCTAATAAATTACTCAATATAGCCAAAGAACAAATTTCAAGATCTCTTCTAGCTGAAGTATATTGGTTAAAAGGGAGACTTGCATTAGTGGACGCAGATATAGACAAATCAACAGGATTCCTTTCTCAAGCACAAATCATTGCTGAAGGACAGAATTTAGAGAATTTAGCAAGAAAGATTTCAAGTGATCATGACGCAATAATAACAGAATATGCTAGCTGGAAAAACATCATAGAAGAAAATGCAAGTCTTGCAGACAGAATTAAGGCTTCACAAGTTGATAAGTTGGTTCTAAATATGATAAATAGAGCTACCTTTGATTTAGAAGAAATAGAAAATGACGCTCCTGTTATGTTGATGATTCTTGATGATAATGGTATTCCCTTTTTCTCATACCAATTTGGTGATGAAGATCAAGTCAATCAAGTTATTTTCTCAGGATTTTTAACTGCAATTAATAATATTATCCAAGAAGTGTTCTCAACTGAAGGATCCCTCAGGAGGATAGAACATCAGAATTATCTGCTCATTTTCAGTCAAGTTGATAACGTGATTATATGCTATGCCTTCAAAGGATCTTCCTATTCTGCTAGTAAGAAAATGGAATCTTTTAGAAGCAGACTGATTTCTTCACCAATCTGGTTAGATTTCCCCCAAATGATTAAGACTGGAAGATCATTAGATGATAAAAAATCCAAACGACTTGAAAATTGGGCCGATGAAATATTTACTTGACAAAAAAATTAGAACAACGGTTCCCTGTAAGGAAGATTTTTAGACGTGTTCTATCAAGCTCTCAACCTGCAGTTAGTGTAGATCAATTTTGTGATGTTCACGTTGTTTGGCACGATTCAACTCCTCACGGAGGTTCAGGCAGCGATTATGATGTGATGTATAGAATACTGGATGGTACTTCTAGAACCTGGTCCCAAGAATTAGTTGTCTCAACAGAAAATGATGATAATTCATACTACTCAGTTGTGAGAACAGATACAACTGGCACAGTACACATTATTTGGCAAGATGCTATGGACTTCCTAGGATCTTGTACTGAATATGATGTGTTTTATAGAAAACTCTCTGGTTCTATAACTGAAACAACACAAACTGGAATCTTTCAAACAATGGATATAGGTGAGATAATTATTCTAGCAGCTATTGTAGGAGGTTTTCAAATAATATTAACAGTTATTACTTATCTCTTATTAAGAAAAAGAAAATAGCAGCTGTAAAGTCAGATTCATTGACTAATCTGTTGACGTTTCAGTTAAATCTGTGGTTGCTTCAGCTTCGTCTGTTTTTTGAATGGCTGGTTCAATAACCTCAATATCTGCATCTGCAACATAATCACTTTGCAAATTGAAAGGAAGGTAGATTATGTCACCAACAGAATTCATTTCAGCAAATTTTCCAAATTCTGGAATGAAAATAGAATAAGGATCAAAGTATTCTGGTAATAATAATCGTCTCATATCATATGAAGCTTCTTCATTGTTAAGAGCTAAATAGATATTTGTAAGATATATTTCTATCTCAGAATTTAGTTTTGGTGTAAGTGATAAATAATAACTTTCATGAATTTCTTTCATTCTCCTAGCAAATTCTTCGTTAGTTATTTCTTTCCTAATTACTAAAATTAGATTACCTGTTAAGGAAAAAGCAAAAGAATTCCGTGGTTCATAGAGGGAGCCTTTAGAGATGCTTAGAAGCTTGTATGCATACTCTTCAAGTTTTGAAAATTCTTCTTTTCTAGAAGCCAGTGTTGTCAAGAAAGTAACATATAATCCATTAAGTTTAGGATACCTCTTCATGCCTTCTTTAGAGAAGAAGTAAGCATATTCTCGTTCCATTCTATTTATATTTGAAAAATCATCTGTATAATCCGCAACAAGCCCTCCAAAGTAGATAATCTCTTCAAGCATTCCTGCTATTCCATCAGCCATTTGACTTTTAATGAAATCCTCATCTTCCATTAGATGTTTATATTTATCTAAATATTTCCACAATTCAGGCATAACATCTTTTACAATTTTCTGAATCTCTGCTGTGTTTTCTTTAATTATTATTTTGTACGAAGATCTTAAGCCCTTTATGAAAACTTTAGTAACTTCGAGTTCGTAGATTGTTTCACTTACATCATTATCTGTTAAAGGATTTTCATTTATGTTGAAGAATCCCTTATCGATATGGGCTTTTAAATCAGCGATATACATATCGCTTTTATTAAGAAGATTTTCCAATGAATCTAATAATTTTTCAGGATCAGAAAAGTCCAGAATCTCTCTATTTGTTTCTATCTTTATGTCCTTATTGAATAAATACCGTTGAAGTTCAAGTAGAAAAGTAATGATGTAATCAATTGCTGCGAAGGTTGCATAGTACATAGAATAATTCCGTTCTTTTGGGATTTTCTTTGCAAGTTCGATATTTTTTCGAATGTTCCAGAAGACATCCATGTAGTGGATATATTGAGTGCTTGCTTTTAACCCCTCAGTCATCCAATGTTCTAGATCATGTTTGTAGATCTGAGTTAGGGAGTCACATAAACTAAAGAAGAAAAGATATGCTGAACTCAGGTAATTTAAAACAAGTTTTCTTCTTCTGTGAAATTCATGATGATCCCAGTCAACAACTAGATTCTTAACATCTAATGTTGTTATCCCAATTAACATATTTGCTAGAGCATGTGCTGAACCTGCAATTTGTAATTCCCCTGCATGACCGTATTGTAAAGCATACATGGAGGCATACCTTAATCTGAATAATTCCAATTCGTACCATTGTATAGGTAACTTGTCTTGTGGAAGATTGGTTAAGATTAAAGTAATTTTTTCTAAAATTTTCTCAAAGAATAATGAAGCTTCATCAGAATTCATGAGAATATCGTCAGGAATCTCACCAAGAATATGTTTTAATTCATCGACTCGCTGTGAAACAAGAATCTTTACCCTAGTCTCCGAATAGGTACTCCAATTTACATTATCGACAATACTACCAATATCATCCATTAATTCGAGAACTTCTTTGGTATATTCTGTTCCAGGCATATTCTCCCAACAGCTGTTTGGCAATTAGTTTCTAGCAAACCATTAGAAACTATATTAAATATAGAATTTTCGCTGGTTTTTAAAATTACTCTTGAGGTAACCAAAAAAAAATGTTGAAAGAACTCATTTATTTCTCAATGAAATAAAAGTGGCAAGACTAACGTATATTCAAAGTGTTATTTCACAAAACTGTTAAGTGATTAAACGATTTTTATTTGTGAATATCTTAATAACTGGAGCTTTTGGAAATCTTGGATTGAGCACAATTAAAGCATTAGTTAGACTAAACCATCAAATTACATGTTTTGATTTACCAAATAGAAGAAATAAGAACATTTTTCGAAAACTTTCGAAAAAACATAAACTTTCTGTTATTTGGGGAAATATATCTGATACAGCTGATATAGCTTTAGCCGTTAAAAATCAAGATTGTATCATACATCTCGTCGCGATTACTCCACCATTATCAGAAAGACTACCAGATTATGCATTCAAGGTTAATGTCCAAGGAACCAGAAACATAATTGAAGAGGTAAAAAAACAAAAGCTATCTCCTAGAATCATCTACGCAAGTTCAGTTACAGTATATGGTCCCAAACATCCTGATTCACCCCTAATAACACTAGAAACTCCAGTAAATCCAACAGATGTTTATTCCAAAACAAAGGTTGAAGTTGAGAAGGTTATAGAAGCTAGTAGTTTGCCTTGGATAATATTGAGACTTACAGCTGTTCCAGCTCTCGATTTAAAAAGCAATATTAAGCTTGAGCCTTTATATTCAATACCTCTTGAACAAAAGATAGAATTTTTACATACTTATGATGCTGGGTTAGCGATAGCTCGATCTGTTGATATTACACTAGTAAACAGATATTTCATAATTGGTGGTGGAAAGGCCAATCAGTTTAGGAATAAAGAATTTCTCAGCAAATATTTCAAGATATTAGGTTTAGGGAAACTTCCTGAAAATATCTTCAAAACAGCCATTTCTGATGAAGATTGGTATTATACTTGCTGGATGGATACAACAGAATCCCAGAAAATACTGAATTATCAGAAACATACTTATGAAGAGTTCTTAGAGGAGTTTAGCAGAAGATTCGGTATTCTGAAGTACATACTAATACTTTTGAGACCTCTAATTAGATTCATTATAAAGAAAAAATCTCCCTACCGAAGATAATTTTCAGATAAACTAATATTCTAGAAATCTGAATCCATTTAGATGGCAGAAATTTCAATGAATTCTGAGTTTTTAGAAGAAATTAAAGACTGGTTTCTAGAGAATAACGTGGACGAATCAGTAAAAGTTGTCTTATTGGTTGGTTCATGGGCCGAGAACAGAGCTAAAGAGCTAAGTGATATTGATCTAGTTGTCATTAAAAAAGATCAAACTCCCTTCATACAAAACCAGAAAATACCATATAATGATCAAATTCTAGATGTCTGGTTCCACGATGAGAATTATATGAAGAGTACAGTCAGTAAACAAGTAGAAAATCTTGGAGATATCTATCAAGTTTCATTATATCTTTCATTCTTTAGAAACTGTAAAATTTGGTATGAAAAAGAAGATTTTATCCAACATCACCTTCATATATGTAAAGATTGGAAATGGCAATCTGAGCATCGTATTTTCATAAAAATGATGGGAAAACCTCCAAATTCAGAATGGGCTAAGAAAGCTTATGAGGAGAATCTGAAGCTTCTAACTCTTTATGAAAATAGATTCGATAATGGTCAAGCTGTTACACACAGACTAAAAGATTATGCTGAAATGTATGTAGAGGTTGGAGAAGAGAAAGTATTTGGTTTATACAAAAAAGTAATCTCGCTTTATAGTCACATTAAATCTGAGAGAGAGTGGACGGAAGTTACAGATGCTAGAAAAGCAATTCAAGAAAAGAATTGGTCTTTAGCTTTCCTTTCTTTAAAAGATGTTATCTATTTTCTGCTTAAAAGATATATATCTCCCCCATCTATGGAATTGAGAGATCCAGGATTTTGGAAATTAGCAGAGGAAAGAATCCTTCCGCAAGAATACATTACTGCCTTAGAATTAGCCTATCTTTAGGTCTACATTAACTAATTAAATGTTTGAATTTTATCTGAAATTCAAGTATTATTTGTTCCAGCTTTTCAATGAACTCTTCAGTTTGAAAATATATCGCCTTATTCAAATAGCCTTCTAGTTCTCCCCACTTAATGGATTCAAAGACTAGTCTCAGAAATCTCTTCGCGCTTGAAGATCGTACTCTAGGGTACATTCCTACAACAAGAATAAAATCCTCTTTGGTTCTGAAATAATAATTAACACCTTCCATCTGGATACCGTAAAGCTCAGAACCTAGTTCCCTAGAAAAAGCTATCATAGCTGCACTAAAACCGCTGAATAACAATTCATCCATTACTTCACTGATATATGAACGATGAAAGACAGCTAAACCACTTAAGTCAACAATTGTAAAACGTAAAAGGGGTGGTTTTGAAGGAATATCTGGTTGTTCCCTTGTAATGGATGATTTAGCATTCATTTGAACACCTTTCTTTCTAATCAAGATTAGATATACTTCAGTTTGAAATAAAAGTGTTCGTATGTTCATCAGATATTGATCAAAAAATTAAAAAAAGAAAAGATATGGAAGTGATTACTTTATCTCTTTTTTATCCCTACAACCAAGACTAAAGCTAGCATGCTGATACCCGATAATCTTTTTTTTTCCTTCCCTTGATTAACAAAAAAACGAAAATAACAATATTCATAACAGCTTTTTCGAAAAATGTATTATGATAGAATTCCCCCAAGATGATAAAACAAAACTTGTCAGGAATATGGAACCAAAAAAGGAAGATTACATAGCAGTAGCTAGATGTTTCAATTCTTTCAAAGATTCTGATTCATGGGCAGCTTACAAGAATCCATTGAATGAATACATATAGGATCAATAGCTTATTATGACACTAATCATGTCCAAATTGGTCCTTACACACCTAGCTTAACTTTCGCGTCAATTGGAGTATCATCAAAACGTAATAAACTAAAACCAAAAGAGAAAATGGTCTTTACTATACTATATGTTCTATCTAAGGATTTAGAATCAATTCGTCCATTCGCTATTTCGAATTATAAGGATTATTTTGAGGAGGAGTAATCTCATCCTTTTTCTTTTGGAAAACACTTTTATTCTATTTTAATTGAATAATCTCATGCGTGCAATTATTGTTCTTACTCATTCTGAATGTAAAAGATTAATAGCCAAGGGAGTTGCTCAACTTCCTGAAGTTAAAGAAGCATTGGAAAAACATCGTATTTTTGTCTCCAGAGGTTCAACAACAGCTTATGTTTTGGAAGAACTATTAGGAGAACCTATAAACAAACCTCATTATGTTGCAGGACAAATGACAGGGGATAAAGAGGATCTGTACCGCTTTGGAAGTCTTAAAATTGACAAAAGATTGAAAGAAGTGGTCATCGATAAGGGTATGAAAAAGGAAGTAGATAATTTTCAAGAAGCTCTTTTAGAATTCGAAGCTGGTGACATAATTTTCAAAGGTGGAAATACTCTAGGAAGTGATGGAATAGCTGGTGTCTACATGGCTCATCCTGCTGGAGGAACAATTGGAGGAATACTACCAATTGCAATAGCGAGAGGAATAGAAATCATTGTACCTATCAGTCTTTCAAGATGTGTAGACGATAGTGTTTGGGAACTATCACAAATACTTGGAAATCAAACAATAGATAAAGAGTATGCAATGGGTTTACCCATAGGTCTTATGCCTATTCCTGGAGAAGTTTTTACAGAATTGGAAGCTTTTGATATTCTTTACCCAGAAGTTAATGTTTTTCACATCGGATCAAGTGGTGTTGGCACAGCTGAAGGGTCATTACATTTTCTATTCATAGGTGAAGATGATATGGTCAAAATTGCTTACAAAGATATGGTAAATCTTGCTAAATCTGATACAAAATATGTCCCTGATACAGACTAAACATCTTCAAAGTCCTTTTTCTTTGCTTTCACCAACTTGGAACTAGATGATGTAGATGCCGATAATATTGTTGAACTTTTTCAGCAAACTCTAGCTTTAAAATAATTGATGAGTTTTACTTCCATTTATCTAGAATACATCTCAATTTTTAATGTTTCATCAAATAGTTTCAAAATGCTAAAATGCACTTTTTAACTCTTTCTAGTGAAAAATTCACCGTTGCTGGTGATTTGTTAAAAGGACTTTGTGTATACTTTTATTTGCAAACAAATTTCATAAGGTGTCTACAATAACTCAAGCAAAAGGATATACTGGTAAGATTTTGTGGGTTGACTTATCTTCTAAGGATATAAAAGAAGAATTTCCTGATGAGAAGATTTATCGCAGCTTTTTAGGTGGATATGGTTTAGGTGTTTATTATGTCTATAATCGAATTTCTCCAGGATGCGATCCCTTAGGTCCAGAAAATATCTTGGGTTTTTGTCCAGGTCTTCTTACTGGAACTGCTGCTCCTTTCACTGGTAGGTGGATGGCTTGTGGTAAAAGTCCTTTAACTGGAAAAGGAATTACAGCAGATGGAGGATTCTGTAATGGGGGTTGGGGTGATAGCAACTCGGGAGGTTACTTTGGTGCAGCAATTAAACGTGCAGGATATGATGCTATTTTTGTTACAGGAACTTCAGATAAGCCTGTATATCTTTACATCAATGAGAATTCCTTTGAGTTAAGAGATGCTTCTGATATCTGGGGTGAAGATGCTTTTGAAACAGAGGATTTGCTCAAAGAAAAACACGGAAAAAATGTAAATGTTGCAACCATTGGTGTTGCTGCTGAGAATAAGTCACTCATTGCAGGAATTGTTAATGATTATGGTCGTATTGCTGCAAGAAGTGGTCTTGGAGCAGTTATGGGGGCGAAGAAGCTTAAAGCTGTTTGTTTAGACGGAAAAACAAGACTTACTGTCGCAGATAAAGAAGCAACACAATCTCTTTCCCAGGATTATAGAAAGAATATTACGAAAATGTTAAATAATAAATTAATAGGTAAATTGCTTCAATTCGTTCCAAAATTTGGATCAATTATGCGAATTATGAAAATGAGTTTTGGTAAAAGTGTCCAAATGGTTATGAAGTTTCCAGGTCTGAAAGCAGAAGCTTTGGTTGCTAACTACTTACATAGATTTGGAACAGGTTTTACTCTCCCCTTATCTGTTCCTGTTGGTGATGCTTCAGTTAAGAATTTCAATGGTACAGGACCAGAAGACTACCCCCAAAGAATAGCCTTGAAGAAAGTAGGAAACACACTTGCTTCAATTGAAACTGTCTCATATGGGTGTTATGGGTGTCCTTTGAGATGTGGTAGAAAAATTACTGTACCTGAATTAGGGATAAAAGATTCTCACATGCCTGAATATGAAACACTTGCTTCACTGAGTAGTAACATATTGAATGAAGATCCAATGATGATGATTAAGGTCAATGAATACTTGAATCGTCAAGGGATGGATTCTATTTCTACTGGAGTTATTCTAAGTTTTGTTCTTGAATGTGTGGAAAAAGGTCTTCTAACTAAAGAAGATTTCATATCGGAGAAATTCCCAGAAGGTTTTCTTCCCCAATGGTATGAGACAGATTATATCTTCCCTCTCTTAGAGATGATGGTTAATCGAGAAGGAATAGGAAATGTTCTTACAGATGGTACTTGGGTTGCTTCTAACAAAATAGCAGGTTCTAAGAATTACGCTATGAATGCTAATGGTCAAGAAATCCCGATGCATGATCCTAGATATATCAAGTGGTTTGGCGCAACATATGTTTCAGATCCGACTCCTGGAAGGCATACTGCAGGTGGAATTGATACTTTGATGTTACATCCAGTAGCTCGCTTCACTAAGGAATATAATTTCAAAATCGATAAAAAACTAGAGAAAACAACAAAGAATCATGCATTAGCAGTTCAGTTCACTCAAAGTATTAACGCTCTAGGATTATGTTCTTACTCATTAGCTTGTGGGAGCTACCCTCTTTTTGAACTCATAGAAAGTGTATTTGGGTGGGAATTTACACCAGATGAATTTTTACTAATAGGGCAGAGAATACAAACCTTACGTCAGATGTTTAATGCTCGAGAAGGTGCGATAAGACATAATATACCCAAAAGGCTTATTGGTGATCCCCCTCTGAAGAAAGGACCCTTGAAAGGAGTTTCATTGCCTATTGAAGAAATGATTCAGGGATACTACAAAAATATTGGATTCAGTGAAGATGGGGTTCCTAAAGAAGAAACGTTGAAACTTCTTGATCTGGATTATTGTATCAAAGATCTAGACAATAGTCAGGGTCGTTACCAAATCATTGTAAATGAACATCTTAAGGCTAAAAACTGAGGTTCCACAATATGATTCAATTTTACTTTTTTAGACGACAAATAGTTATCTTTTTATAATACTAATATTTTAGAATATTCAGAAAACTGAATATTACGTATTCTAAATATGGATTGATTTTGTGAAAATACTCAAATTAACAGGATTCGCGTTCAAAAACGCGTTTAGAAGGAAAATAGTAGCAGCTTTAGCAATAACAGGTATAGCTGTTGCAATAACAATGCAAGTAACGATTAATTCCTTTATTGCAGGAATGGATGAAACTTTTAATGACATTTTTTCAGAATTAGTAGGAACATTTCAAATTCAAGAAAGTAATGCTCCTGCAGCATTTGCTTCTCAACTTCCAAGCAATATCACTGATACAATTATGGATTTTAATCGAAGTGAAGAAATTATAGCCGTAGCTTCAGAACAAACTTTACCATCTACCGTCAACAATTATACAACGATTTTAGGTAAAACGCTTTTTGGAACGCCTATGGGTATAAATGTTAGAGGAATTGAAGATCTTGATTTATTTATGGAAGTGTATTCTGAACTTGATGAACTTACAGAAGGTTCCGAATATTTTAACGCAAGTTTGAACGAGTGTATAATTCCTTATTCACTTTATGAGAACAATTCAGAAGTATTTGATATTGGAAAGACCTTTTCCATTCTTGTCAATACTAGTTATTCCTATGATGTGGAAATAACAGGAATTACTTCATCGGAACTTGGTGGGATGCAGCAATCGATTATGGTTACAGGATATGATATCTATGTTCCTTTACAAGTTAGTCAGAATATCTTGACTGAACTCCTACGAAATGATACGACATCTCATTTTCTACATTATGAAAGTAGAGGATTGGACAGTACCCTATTTTCAAACACAAGTACAAACATCGTAGCAGTTCGTACATCAATCACAAATTCAGATGATGTAGGCAAATTTATTGATGAATTAGTTGGATATTTAGAAGAACAATATTCAGGAATGGAATTTTCCACTTTGTCATTAGCATCAGCTCTTGAGACCATGGATGACCTAATGCAAACACAAAATGTTGTTATGACTGTAGTTTCAATCATTATAGTGATTTCAGGAAGTATGGGTGTTATCATTGCTCAACTTGTTGGTGTGGAATCTCGATCTAAGGAGTTTGCAATACTTAAAGCCACAGGTTGGAAAGAAGGGCATATTATCTACTCTGTTATAGTTGAAAGTGTCATTCTAGGAGTAGTAGGATCAATTGTTGGTATTCTTTTAGCATTGGGTGCGATAAATGGTCTAGAAACAATGATCCCGATGGGTGTGATGTCAGCTATTATTACACCTGGAATTATCTTTACTGCTATAGGTATTGCAATGACAATAGGTGTTCTTGGAGGACTTTATCCTGGTATTAGAGCCAGTTCTGTTAGACCCATGGAGGTCTTGCAAGGAAGTTAGGTGATTATGATGACAAGCATAGAAGAAACGAAAACAGTTGAAATTGAAACTGGAATGAATCAGGATTTTGGTGATCTTATCATTGAAATCAAAGATCTATGGAGAAAATTCTTTGAAAATACACCAGCAGAAGTTAAAGCATTAAAAGGAGTAAATTTCAAAGTTAATAAGGGAGAATTTATCACGATCATGGGTCCAAGTGGATCGGGAAAATCTACCTTACTTACCATACTTGGGTGCATGGCTCCTTCAACAAGTGGACAAGTCTTCATTGATGGTACAGAGATTACCCAGATGCCTCAGCGAAAATTGAGCGAAGTAAGAAAGAATAAAATTGGCTTTGTTTTTCAAGATATTTTTCTCATAGATAAAATATCTGCTCTTGATAATGTTCTCTTACCTCTTTTACCATATGGTATTAAGAAATCAGACAGAGAACGAGCAAAAGAACTTCTCAAAATTGCGGGTCTTGAAGATCGTATGCATCATAAACCAGCTGAGCTTTCAGGAGGGCAAAAACAACGAGTAGCTATATGTCGAGCTTTGATTAATAACCCTCCAATTGTCTTAGCCGATGAACCCACTGGTAACTTAGATTCACAGACCGGTGGTGAAGTATTGGAATTACTTAGGAAGGTTAACAAGGAAAAGGGCGTTACTATATTAGCTGTTTCCCATGATCCAAAACTTGCTGAATTCTCTTCTAGGGATGTAATGATCACAGATGGAGAAATTACTAGAGACAGGATTAATCCTTTTAGAACCTAGCATTGAAAGTGATCATTTTGGAAACTAACTCAAAAGATGTTGTAGGAAAATACGAAGAAAGGTTTATTAGAAGATTAGGGGAAGTAGCAATTCTTCTCCATCTTGCTAAATCTCCTGATGGTTCACATGCTTACGAAATGCGTTCAAAAGCTTCTGAAATCCTTTTTGAGAAAAGGAATCTAGGAGCAGTATTTCTTCAAGGTCATTTGGACATCTTATTTGAGATGAAGAACCTTTTTTCACAGTTTAAAACAGACAATTCAGCTTTTGAAGCAAATAGAAAGAGTTTCAGAGAGAAAATAGATGATTGTCCTATTTTTAAATACAATCTAAGATTTAAACAAATGCTTGAAGAAAACTACGAGATTAATGAAGAAGACTTGAATTATATTGACGATATAGTTGAGGCTCTAGAAGAATCAATTAAGATCATTAAAGAAACTTCAGTGATTTGGAGCAATATCAGTGGAATATATCCTACAATAGAATCGCTGGAAAAAAATGGTTTGATAGAATTTGTGAGAAAAGATTCAGAAGGTGATAGATTGAAGAAAATTTACTCTATAACAGAAATAGGTAGAGAATCTTTATCTAGAGTTATGGCTTCCCTTATGGACATATCTTCATTCATTTTTGAATCAGAAAGAGAAAATATTTTCCATAGAACTGAAGGAATATTATCATCTAGATTGCTTCCCTTCCGAAAAGTTTTTCTCAAATTGTCAAAAGATCTATCTCCTGACTTCAAGAAGAAAATACATTCCTTCAAAGGAAAATCTCATGGTAGACCTTTTATTCATATGATGATGGATCAAGGACTAGCTAATCCAAGATTAAATGTTCTCATCAGTCATCCTGAGATGTTAGACGAACACCTTAATGCTGCAGAATCTAAAGAAGATAGAAAGATGTTGAAATCTTTTATCAGAAATAGACTGTTGGAGAGGAGAAAAAAAATTGATAAATTATTGGAGCGGTTATAAGTGGCAACAACAACTATAGAAAAAGAAATCAAACAAGGATATGATTATGATATACAAAAGACACTCATGAATAAGTACAAGTCTGCTAATGGCTGGTTTTGGGCTGCTTTTACTCGCTATCCATTAATCTATCTAATAGCATTCATCTTGCTTATGGGTAATACGTATTTGTCAATTTGGACACTATCTATGATAGGTGTAGCAATAGACGAATTGATAATTGGAATAAGTGCAGGAAATGCATTTTCACCCGAGTTTACTAGGGCTATAGGCTTAATGGTAACCTTTGTTCTAACTAGTTGGGTAGCTTTAAGTCTCAATGTTTATTTGTGGGCATTAGCTTCATATAGAGTTCAAAGAGATATGAGACAAGAGTTTTATGAAGTAATTCAAAACCATTCGATGGCATTCTTCGATGAACATGATTCTGGAGTTATCCTTTCAATGGGTATGAACGAGATTGACCAGATTAGAATAGCTATTAATCCATCTGTAAGAATGCTATTAAGCTCAATGGCTACAATTATATTGACAACAGTATTTCTTTGGCAGATTGATCTTTTAATTGGAGCTATTATGGCTGGAGCTTTTGTTATCTACATGATAATCGCCTGGTTTTATGCTAGGAAAGTAGGTCCAATACGAAAGAAATTGGCAACTGATTTAGCTGATCTTTCCGCTATTTCGCAAGAAATGTTTAGAGGGGTAGATGTTGTTCGTTCTTTTGATAATCATGATAAAGAAATTGAAAAGTTCAATACTAAAAGTGAAGAGTATGCTGAAGATATGAAACGTGAAGGATATCTTAGCGCATTTTATTGGCCAGCTTTAATTACAATACTAGCAGCTGCTGGTGTGTTTGCTTATGGACTATATATGGCTGTTATGGGTCAATATTCTGTGGGTATGTTAATCTCTGCACTAGCTCTATTAATGTCACTAAATAGACAAAACTTCATGATACCTTTAAGATTGATTTCCCTACAAGCTGGTTTACAAAATTCAAAGAGGTTATGGGGTAAGATGGCTTTCAAAGATCCTCTGAGTGAGCCAGATAAATATCAAGAAGGAGAATGGGATAAGGTAATAGCTTTTAAAAATGTCTCCTTTGCATATCCTAGAACTGAAAAGAAAGTTCTGAAAAATGTTTCTTTTGCAATTCCTTCAGGAGCGAGAGTTGCCCTAATAGGTGGTCCTGGATCAGGAAAGTCTACAATCTTAAAATTGCTCCTTAGATTATATGATCCATCCGAGGGAGAAATTGAAATTAATGGAACATCTATAAAATCAATGTATACAAATTATGTTCGTTCAAATGTAACGATGGTTGAACAAGACATTTTCTTGTTTTCAGACACTCTGAGAGCTAATATTGCTTTTGCTAAACCTGATGCCACAGACGATGAAATCAGAGAAGCGGCCAAACGAGCACAGATTGCTCCTTTTATCGAAACTCTTCCTGATAAATATGAAACTATAATTGGCGAACGGGGGGTAACATTATCGGGTGGGCAGAGACAAAGAGTTGCCATTGCAAGAGCAATGTTATCTAATCCAAGATTGCTTTTACTTGATGATTCGACAAGTGCTGTTGATATCAAAACAGAACTGAGACTTAGATATGCTATGGAAGAATTGATGAAAGACAGAACAAGTATAGTTGTAACACAAAGACTCACGACTCTAGTTGCAGCAGATTTGATTATTCTAATGAAACGAGGAGAAGTTGTTGATATAGGAACTCATTCAGAATTACTTCAAAGGTGTTCTGATTATCAGTTCATGTGTCAACACTTACCAATGTCTGAATCCCTAGGTGTGTGTGAGGATGTTGATGTTGTAGAAGGAGGTAGAAAATAATGGGTCATGGTAGAGCTGTAAGAATGTTCCAAGAAAAGACTTACAAGAGAGCTAGATCAACAAAAGTTTTGGTTGGTAGTCTTTGGATATATATACGTAGATATCTCACCCCACTCATTTTGTCAACTCTTTTGATATTGTTCTATTCTTTAACTGCCTTAGTAAATCCTATAATTGTTAAAAATGGATTGAATGCTCTAAATGATTTATCATACAAATCATTCTTCTATGTAATTGGAATGTTTTTCACTCAATTAGGTACTGGAGAATTTGTTCAAATTCAAAAACGAGTTGACCCTATTCCAGTCGGAGCTCAGCAATTCCAGCAATTGATTCCTTTAACAATTGCCTTCTTAGCTATTACAGTAATAAGTTGGGTATTCAATTCTCTTTCAACAAGAGTAACTGCAAAGATGAATTCTAAAATGCTCAATGACGTAAGAGGTGATCTTTACAGGAAACTAAGTTATTCCGATATGGCTTATTTAAAAACTGAACAATCTGGAAACATAACTGCGAGAGTAACATCAGATACCACGGAACTTGCTACAGGAATACAATTACTTACAATGTTAGGCTCGCAAATTATACTCATCATTGGAGCTTTCACTCTGTTGATGCTACAAAGCTGGATTATTGGATTAATATCCTTAGCTGCAATTCCAATTGCTTTCATGATGAGTACAATACTAAGTAAGTTTGGCAGAAGAATTGTTCTTAGAATAAGAAGAGCATTTGGATCTGTTTCTGGTAAAATGGCTGAAGGTATTAGTGGTATAGCAGTTGCAAAATCGTTTAATCGTGAAGAAGAATTAGCTACAGAATTAAGAGAACTAAATCAGAAACACTATGATTATTCCAAACAATTTGGTAAGCTCATGATGTTCATTATGCCGACAATGACAGCATTAAGTTATCTATTGTTCATTGTGATAATCTATGCAAGTGGTGGGCTTAATCTTCCACCAGGAGATATTTATTTAGCTGTTAATTTATCGCAACAGTTTCTCTTTCCTATAGTAATGCTAGCCATGATATTTCCACAAATGGAAACCGCTTTTGGTGCAATGGATAGAATCATAGATGTTTTCGAAGCTAAACCAGCTGTTGCAGATATTGAAGGAGCTAGTGATTTATTGGAAGGAGATGACAGTATCAGTTTCCAGAATGTTAGTTTTGCATATGTTGAAGATAATTATGTGTTGAAAAACATCAATTTTACAGCAAACTCTGGAGAACTTGTTGCAGTCGTTGGGCATACTGGAGCAGGCAAGACTACTTTATTCTCATCTCTCTTAACTAGGTTCTATGATGTTCAGGAGGGTTCAATTCTGATTGGAACTCAAGATATTAGAAATGTCAACCAATCATCTCTAAGACAAGCAATTGGTTTAGTTACCCAAGAACCCTTCTTATTCAGTGGCACTGTTATGGAGAATATTCTCTATGGTTCACCTAATGCTACAGAGGAAGATATGATAAAGATTAGTAAGATGATTAATGCTGATCAATTCATAGAAGCATTACCTGATGGTTATGATACTGTAGTTGTTGAAGGTGGAAAAAAGCTCTCTTCGGGACAACGTCAAATAATAACAATTGCTCGAACTATGTTGGCTGATCCTAGAATTCTAGTTCTTGATGAAGCAACTTCGAGACTAGATGCATACTCTGAAAGCTTAGTTCAAGCAGCTCAAAGGGAGTTGTTCAAAGGAAGAACCACATTCGTTATAGCTCACAGACTTTCCACAATCAGAGATGCAAATAGAATAATGGTTCTTGAACAAGGAGAACTAGTAGAAGTTGGTACTCATGAAGAATTGATGAAGAGGGATGGTGTCTATGCAGACCTCTATAATCTCTACTATGTTCATCAAGGTCTTGAAGATATTGAACTCTCTGTAGAAGAACTTGAACCTGAAACCCTAGAAGCTGAACAACAAAAACCAATGGCTGTACCAACTGGTATGTCAGCTGCTATGTCAGGTCCAGGAAAAGGATCTATGGCTGGAGGAAAACCTTCTAAAAAGCAAAATAAGAAGCATCTTCAAGAAATGAAGAAAGATGGAAAAACAGAAGAAGTTAAAGAAATGAAGAAAAAGATGAAACAAAAGGGTGGAGAAATGGGTGGTAAGAATCACCCATAATTTACTTCTTTTCTTTTCTTAATTTTTCAGTAATTGACACTAATTTTTCTAGACATCTCTGAATGGACTTCTCTTGTTCATTTTCAATTAGTGTTGCAAGAGATTTCTTTGAATCTAAAACAATTAAGAATTCTGAGAGGGTATAAAATAAATCTAAACCTTCCAAGTATTTCAACTGAATTCTTCTTTCAGAGAGATACATTTCCCACATATTACTTCTTATTTCTGAAAAATGCTTCCACCATTTCCAGATTCCAAAACCCCACTCAAAGAAATTAAATTCCCAAACAGGATTCCCTATTCTCACAGTTTCCCAATCTATAATTCCGCTTATATTCATGCTATCTTTTGAATCTATCAATATTTGATCTTCATGTATGTCACTATGTAACAAAACTGAATCTAACGATACTAATTCTTTCAAACATTCTCTCCATATTTGTTCAGTTTCTTTAGAAATCAGAATTTCTAAAAAAGCTTGTTTGTTTTTATTTATCTGCTGCTTAATATTTTCTAGAACAAAATTGAATGCTTCATCTGTAGTTTTAGGGTCTAAGAATTTCAATTCCCAATGATATATTGTTTCATCATGGATTTTTCTAGTCTTTATATTACTAGGAATCTCTTCAAGTGGTATGTTATGCCATAAAGTAAAAAGTCTAGCTAAATCTTCTAATAATTTAGTGATTTCTTCATAGGTTGTTTCTTTTTCATATTTTGAGTAAGCTTCTCCCTTCAACCTTGAAACTGCTACGAACTCATAAAATGATATTTCAGGTTTTCTAACTCTTTCTATGAACCTTGGAATTGCTTGAATATTGTATTTATTAAGAAATTCATAAGCAGAGATTTCAGTATCCAACCATTCAATTCCATCAGGATTTCTAGGAAATAAGAATATTAAATCCTCAGTATAAAGAACTAGTTTTCTCCAACCATCAAAATTTGCTTTGAGATTCTCAGCGTTTACAGACATCTTTTTACAAAAATTTTCTAGTTGTTGATAATTTAAGACCCCATAAACTGAGTTATCAATTTCCATAGCTCAAACTGTAGAATAATTGTTTTAATTGTTTCTCTCAAAGATTCTCAATATTTCTGGTTTCTTCGATAGATTTATTATCGATTCAATTTCCTAATTGACTAATGAGTAAAGAATCAAGTCAAGATAATCAACTTGAGGAAGAGGATGTAGTTAGTAACGAAATTCGGAAATTGAATAAGTCTTGGTATACCAATCCTTATTTAGTTGTTGCTAGCTTGATTCTTGGTCCTGCAACATTCGTAGGAGCGTTCTTTATAGACTTTTATACAGTTTGGCATTCTGCAATTCAAACAGTAGTTTTCCTGATATCTGCAGGATTTTTTGTTATACTCCTTTCATATGGATTCAATCTATTATGGCTTTACTCTTTAAAGAAGAAAACAAATGGTGACTATTTTGTTTTAACTGCTATTCAATTAGGAGTAATTATTTCACTCATAATTAATTCAGTAAAAATAATTCCATATATATCACTAGAAAAAGCTCAAGGATCTTCGATTTTTCTAGCATTAACTATTGTCTATTTCATTATTGCTGGTATTTTGGGAACAACAACATACTTTACTGTTAGAAAAATTAAACAGCCAATTGATATAAATGATTACATAGTTTATGGAGTAGCTTTAATTCTAGGAGTTATTTTCGCTCTAGCTACATATTATGGGGTTTTCTTCTTTGACAAATTCTCTATAAATCATGTATTTGGATGAATTTTGTCTAAGAAAGATTTGCGCAAAATGTGTTCAAATATACACAAACAGTTTTTTTAAAGACTATGTTTAATGTAGATTAAATTTATATCATCAGAAGGTGAATAATGGTTATGAAGGGAAGTTTCTCAAAGGGAATTGTATTTTCTATTATATTGATAATGGTGTTTTCTACAGTAGCTGTACATCATACTAACGCTCTCGCAACTCCAACTATTAATGACAATTTCTTGCTTACTAAAAATACTAAAGATGTTAGTTACATTCTAACTGAAACAGTTGTTGATAGTTTCAATCAATCTCACTTCTTTATGCAAATGATCTTCTATAATGGATCCTTTGCAATTTTTCATGTCTTTGAGAATAAAATTAATGAGCTAGAAAGAGATTATTATCCCTTTGATCTTTTTGAAGTAAAAGAACTCAATGGTTCTGTTTCATTATTCTATGCCTATAGAGGTCAAATCTATGGAACAGTGATAAAGGTGTATAGCTGGAACAATGGTACTTCATCAATAACCACCTTATACACGTCTCATGATGAATATTATAACATGGGAGTTTTTCAAGACGAGGAAAGTTATCATATTTTGCTTCCTAGTTATGTAAGTTATGGTGATACAAGAATTAATCACATAAGGCATTTCTTTAATGGAACTGAAATCATCAAAATTCATGATCTTCCATATCCACTATATGATCTTAGTGAAATTTTACTAGTTGATAATCAAGTATTTGCATTTTACCAAAGTTATAATTTTAATGAAACAGCTGATTCCATAACTCTATATTTAGTTGGAATAACGGAATCTGGTCATTATAATTCTACAGTCTATGAGCTTGATTTTGGATGGTTTAGTGCTCAGATTACTGTAAGTACGGATAAGAAGTTCTATTTAGTTATGATGACTGAAAATACTATTTCTGCAACTAAATTTGGTATCAATGAAACAATTGATGATAACTCTTTTAGGCATATTAATCTTGATGATTATTT
This sequence comes from Candidatus Heimdallarchaeota archaeon, assembly GCA_021399345.1. Classification (GTDB taxonomy): domain Archaea; phylum Asgardarchaeota; class Heimdallarchaeia; order Heimdallarchaeales; family Heimdallarchaeaceae; genus UBA460. The sequence continues at coordinate 6,545 of JAAFKI010000003.1, read as the reverse complement.
CTGGGGGACTTTCGAAATCTTCTCCTATGAAAATTACACATACATATCCTATATAGAATCTGATTTCTTCTATCTTGAATATCCTGTGAGCCCTAGAAGCAGAAATTATGATAACACTGCCAAAACTTTTACAGTAATAATGGATGATAACCAAACTCTACAACAGGACAAAATAGTAATTGATGAATATAGCACAGATTATCCATATGTTTCTTTTAGTTGTTTTATAATGGCTAATGGTTCGTATGCTGGTCATTATTTTTCCAAAATAGAATCAAAGGAAATTGAAGAATACAAATTCATCGATAAATACATTTATTCACTAAAAATTTATACTGATTTAGATGTTTATGTTCCAGCGACACCTCTATTATTTGCATTAAAAGGATACTCATCTTTCGCTTATTTTTGGATAAAATATTGGTCAGCAATTATTGTCCCGATAGCTTTCATAGGAATAGTCTATGCAATCTTTCGGAAGAGAATAAATCGTTCAGTTAGAAAAATGGTCATTTTCTTAACTAGACCTATAGTACCGAATATGGAAAAATGGAAACTGGTTTTCATCAATTTGTGGTTATTTACTAAAAATTCTTCAAATCTGATTTTTACACTATGGAAGGCAAATAAGAAAAGATTACTAATAAGTCTCTTAGGTTTAACAATACTAGCTTCAATAATTGTTACAAGTGCTACTTTGTTTGATTCGAAAAGAAATACTCTGATAATGCAATATGTAGAATCAGCCAATGTTAACCATGATAATAATCTCTCGCTTAGGTATAATTTCAATCTTGTAGAAACATCTGATGCTGCACAGAATTATATCAACGAAAATTATACAGAAATGGCTATGAGTGTGATCATGAATCGCATAACGACATCAACGTCTTTGTTTACAAGTATTATATCAGGTTACAATTATGCTTATGAATCATATCTAATTTCATACAATTTCTCGAGTGGATATGACGATTATATGCCAATTACTTATCTTGGAGCTCAGGAGAATTATAGTTCTGTTATTAATCAACTAATTGTCGAAGGTAGATTACCTAGTCAGACAAATGAAGTGCTGATTTCATCTTATGCGTCAGATTACTATAACATTAAAGTTGATGACGTTTTAGCTGTAAATTCTACATCAAATGCTGGTTTTGTAGACTTCTCTAAAATGAATCTTACGGTTGTAGGAGTATATTTTGAACCACCACATTCACTACTTGAGACTATCTGTGATGCTTATAACCTTCCATCAGATCCTATATCAAGTATATCTTATAGTTATCTTCCAACTCTAGTTACATTTACACCCTATTATTTAGAAAATTTCGAAAATGTATCGACGTATAGTTTTGATTTAATGGGAAGAGTACAATTCCGATACGATTTTAGTTCATTGAATCCTAAAGATTTAGAAGCGCTTATTGAAGAAATAAACCAAATTAGAGATGAAGGTCCTTTTAAGTTTGTTTTTGATCAAGATGGAAGCTGGGAAGTACTAGGAGAACTAGTTTACCTATTTGGAGAAATAGGATTTGAAATGCAAACCACACAGTTCTTGATAATATTCCTATCTATCCCTATTCTTTATCTAGCATTGTTCTTGACATTTGAGGTAAACGAAATATTTAGTACAAGTTTCGAGCAAGAAATCAGAATTCTAAGTTCAAAGGGAGTCTCAACGGGTATGATTACATTCATTTATTCCTCCATGAAATTCTTTGAATCGTTAGTAGCTACATTCCTAGGTTTTGGAGTAAACATGTTATTACTCCCAGCATTACTCAAGATTAACAAATTCATTACATTTGAATCTCCTTTCTACTCTCTTAGTCTAGTAAGTTTACCCGCAGCAATGAGTGCAACTTTCCTGCTCTTGGTAATTATTTCTGTTCCAAGAATTATCATCATTTCTAAAACAAAGAAGAAAGTAGAGAAACCTCCAAAGCAATTTATTCAGTTAATGAAAAATATCAAATTCCACTATATTCTAACCATAGGATTTGGAGTAGGACTAACTGTCTTATCTTATTGGTTACTTAGCATATATGCCTTTGATATTATCTCATCAGGTTCAGCTTTGTTAGTAATTTTCATCTATCTTATGGGGATCGGAGTTATGATTGCTTTGCTTGGAACGGGATTACTTATCAGAGAAATACATAAGATTCTCATGATTGCTATAAGTAAAACTGCTTGGGCTATAAGGAAGAATCTTTTCTCACTTTCACTGGTTGAGATTAGATCAGATATCAAACTATTCAACAACACTTTTCTAACGTATATAATATTGGTGAGTTTAGTTATACCGTTTGCAGTTTCACCGATGTTGATTCAAGATAAAACCATGGCAGAAGCATATTTCTACGGAGGAAGTGACATCTATATAACTAACTGGGATGACTATAATGCTTCTGTAGCTACTGAACTTCTAGGATATTCGGAAATCGTATCAATAACAAATGTATCTCAGATAAAAGGAAGTTACCATTGGAATAATTTTGAATTCTTTTTATTAAATGATACGGAAGACTATCTTTCCACGGCTTATAAGCCTAAGAAGAACCTGTTTGAAGATTGGGATTCTACAATTGTACAACTAAATAATTCAAAAAGTATGTTAGTATCAGAGCCATTTCATAAATATCTAGCAGATGAAGAGGACATCTACTATTTTGTGAGGGAAGGTCCAGTGAATGATACTTTAATTCAATTTAACATCGTATCGAATTTCAATTACTTCCCGATAGTTTATGATGAAGGTTCTGATGAACAAAATGATCCATATTTCCCCTCAGAAATATACTCTTTGGTAATGACTTTGGAGAGTTTTCTATTGATTGCGGATTTGATAGAAATAAACGAAAGAACATTTGAGAGATTGTTGATTAATATTAAAGATGGAGTGAATCAAGAGGAATTTGCAACTAAACTAAAGACAGATTTGGGACTTGAAGTTCAAACAACAAATGAAATGGCTGATGTAAGACTATTCAATATAATTCCTTTTTATTCAGTGTTAGTAGCTGAATTTGTATTTGGAATTATAATTTGTATAGCAGCTGTAGTATTTACTTCACTAAGTAATCCTTTGAAGATACTTCAACGAAGAGTTGTCAAACATGATATAATGAAGAAAATAGGTTTGCCAACGAATAGGATTATCTTTTTATCAGCAATGGAACTGTTTATAGCTTGTATACTACCAGGATTGGCAATAGGAGCTGCTGGAGGATATGGATTACTTCGTCTATTTAGTTTGATATTCATAAGTCCGCCATATTCTGGTGGATTACCATTTAAAACTATAATACCATATCATGTAGGTTTGGTTATTTTCTTGGGAATTCCACTGCTATTCTATTCAATATTCATAGTATCAATGAAGAGGAATTTTGCTAAATATAGACCTAAAAATTTGGAGTGATGAAAGAATGATAACATGTAATGATGTGATAAAAGTCTATTATGATTCTGATACAGAACTTAAAGTTGCAGCGTTAAGAGGAATGGATTTGAAAGTGAAGGAAGGTGAGCTTGTCTCAATTATCGGTCCTTCAGGAAGCGGCAAGACCACTCTAGTAAGAATTCTTTCTGGTATAGAACAACCTACTAGTGGAGATGTAATAATCAAAGGAAAGGATTTTGGGAAACTAGATGAGTTTGAAAGAAGAGAATTTAGATTTAATCATCTAGGAATTATAAATCAATTCACTAGTGAGAATCTGTTCACACATCTAAATGTTAGACAGAATCTCTTGATCCCAAAAAAACTATTTTTCCTGCCAAAAGAACAATCTAATAAAGAGGTTGATGAACTACTAAAAATTCTAAATCTTAAACACGTCGAGCAGAATACAGTTGATAAATTATCAGGTGGAGAGGCAATGAGATTGGCAATGGGTGTAGCCTTGTCCAAGAATCCCACCATTTTACTCGCAGATGAACCTACTGGTCAATTAGATTCGATGAACACGCAAGATATGATAGATACTATCAAACAAGTCAATCTGGAAATGGGTAAAACGATTCTAGTTGTTACACATGATATTAGGTACAGAAATGTTTTCGAGAAAAGTTTTGTTATACGAGATGGCAAACTTGCAGGTATTGGTAAGGATATTGGTAAAGATGAATTGGAATTTCTTTTACATGCTACAGAGTTGAACCGAGCCTATTTGGACCAATCTAATTATGTTAGAATTCCTGATGAAATCAAAACTGTTACAGGATTAGGGGAACTTGTAGAATTTGACACCCATCCATCACGAAAAATAGGGCTTCTTTGGAATCCTGAAAAAGTTACTAGGGAAGAAGTCTACGAGATTGTATCTAGTCCTTTAGATGATTTTGATGAGAAAATTGAACAGGTCTCCTTTGAAGAGGTTGAAAAGCTTCTAGGTAGAGAATTCATCCCACCTGAGAAAGCTAAACCTATTGTGAAAATTAAGAAAATGACAAAAGGTTATCAATCTAGAGCTGGTTATACAGAAGTGATTTCAGATCTTGATTTAAACATTGATAAAGGAGATTTTGTTTTTATTTCTGGTCCTTCAGGAGTTGGCAAAACCACCCTTCTAAATCTCATTGCTGGATTGATCAAGCCAAACAAAGGATCCATTAAAGTGCAAAATTTCTCTATAAGTGATTCAGGTGAAAAGCAAGTATCACTTTTTAGATTGAACAATATAGCATATATTACTCAACATAATAATCTGTTCGGTCCTTTGCCGATTAAGGATAATTTTATACTTCCTAATATATTCTCTAGAAGTAAAAGTGATAATGATTATAGTCTATCCATAGCAAAGGAGTGCTTTATTGATCATAAACTTGAATCTTATCCTGGAGAACTATCAGAAGGGGAAAAACAGAGAGCTGCTCTAGCAACTGCTTTAACAAGAAGGACAAGTGTGATTCTTGCTGATGAACCAACAGCAAATCTGGATACAGACCTTGCACGTTCTATAATGGATTTATTAATGGATATAGTTAGAATCAATCAAGCGACAATTGTCACTTGCTCACATGACCTTACACTTCTTCGACCTGGTTTTCGACACATTCGTCTGCTAGATGGTACTGTTCTAGATGACAGTAGAGTCACTAAGAAAGATCTGAAGGAAATTGTTACAGAATACCTTCAAATCAAGAAAAACAAAGGAAAACGAAAAACCAAGAAGAAGTGATTTTTCTTCTTCCCAAATAGATTCTAAACCTTTTTATAGAATAAAATACATATGAAATTTTAGACTTGTCTTCACTTTGAAGACTAAGTGGGTGAAAAATAAATTGAAAAAAATTGGTATTATCACAGTTTTGTTTTTAATCATAGCACCAATAGCTATGCAAACCTCTGCTGTAACCGTTCCTGATGGTTTTTATTTCCATGAAGAATTAATTACAGGAGCTGTATTAGAATGGGAGTTGAAAAAGAATGCATTCAACTTTGAAGGCGTTGAAGATGTAGATTATGACATTGTTGCTGGAGTTGAATGGGGAGTAGGTTCAGTATTTAAGATGGTACTTAAACAAGATCTCAATGATCTTCCGTTAACTAACCCTGAAGACCTTTTCTCACATTCTGGAAATTGGGCAGATTTTTATCTCGATAATGTTCTAATAACTGAAAACTCAACAGATATTGAATTCTTTGATTATACTACAGGTATGCTATATGGATCATTTGCAAGTGGATTATTTCCATTCATTTTACCATTAACCTATGTATATGGATCAACAAATTCTAGTTTCTTTGAGCTCTTCTATACCGAACTGAAAGCAAATGAAATTTCAGAAGAACCTGAACCAGGTGTTGAGCTATACTACACTGTAGAACTAACAGAGAAGAAATTGACAGTTAATTCTGGTGTAGATATGAAGCTTTCGGAAGGAGGAATTACTGTTTCAGGAGAAATCTCTCTAGACATTATCTATGATGCCTTAGATGGAGTACTTGAAGAAATCAAAATTTACATGAAAGTAAGTGCAATGGGTTTCACAATAAAATACAACTTCCTCTTGCAAAACATCACAAGTCCTAATAATATGGCTTTTGAATGGGTTACTGGTCTTGTTGCATTCTTCGGAATAGGTGTTATTGTAGTAGCTATAAAGAAAAGGAGATAACCTCTCCTAACTTTTTTATTTTGATAGCCCTAGTACGAACATTTTTTTGTAAAATTGCACTATTTGTAAATCATGAGTTCGAAAAAGAATCTTATTTTCTTAGGAGTCATTATTGTTTTCTAGCAATTCCGATTATACCACAACAAAGAACATATGCTAACTACTCGATAAGAGAAATAACCAACGATTCAAACGACTTTACTGATAAGAATAATTTACCAAAATTCTTACCTCAACCACCTCAAGTTGAAGAGAAATTCGAAAATACCTGTGACAGAAAAAATAATGATGACTACAATTACTAACTCTTTTTCCTTTTTCTTTTTATATCTCATTGACTAGTTTTTTAATTTCGTTTCTACAGGGAGCAGGAAAGATTAACAGATTGTTATACTTGGGCTTTGTCAAGCTTG
>JAAFKI010000029.1 GCA_021399345.1 Candidatus Heimdallarchaeota archaeon | reverse complement strand
CTCTAAACACATCAGGGCTTAAGGAAATTATGTTCTGGGTTTTTTCATCCCAAACATTGTTTACATCCTTCAAAAGGCTAATAAAAGAACCTGTTGTGTGTGCAAGTGTATCACTTTTTCTTAGATTTTTATTCACTTTTAATCACCTATACCATGAAAAGATAATACTATGTCTATTGAAAATTGACAAACAAAAATTGAATCTTTCCCTTTTGGAAACATTACAATATTAGTAGCACACGAACATAATTAAACTTAACGTTAGTCCGATATGATTTGATTCTGTCATATTAACAGTGTCTTTCCTAGAGCTTCATGGCTGGATAGCTCACTCTAAGCGGGTAAACCACGTACCCTCCTACCCCGCCCACACTACGACTAGGTAGTGCTTGCGGATCGCTTTTGAGTAAAATATTATAAGATGCATTCACATCAGCATTGATGAGAATCCCTTGAGCAGAACGATACATTCCTCGATGGATTCTTTGCCCAGCATAGTTAGTTTGTTTGGTTGTTGGCTCATTATCTAAGAAGCTACATTTGGAGGTATAACTCTCATCTATCAACTCGATCGTAATGCCTCTTTCCTCGGCTTTGTACTGAAGAAGAGAGATTAATTTGGCAAATGGCACCATCACAAACAGCTGAGTGGTTTTCTTCCTTAGCCTTACTTGCTGTTTCCACTGGGGATTGTATCCAATATAGATTGTATGTAATCCTCTTTTCTCCCATAACTCAACTAAGAAATGACTAAGCTTATGGAAACAATCTTTAACTTTTCTTTTCCATCTTTCTTTTGCTCGATAATACGCTGGTCCGTAACGAAGTTTGTTGACTTGCTTCAAATTTACTCTTTGCTGTTGTGCATACTGTTCTTGTAACTGACTAATCTTCTTCAAATAATATTGTGTTATTGATTTTACTCCTTTTCCCTCGTCCTTGACAATAATCGGTCTTGAGCCAATATTGTCCACAAAGGTCACGAGGTTGGTTAATCCTAAATCTAGCGCACCTTTTCTTTTCTGGTTTTTCAGCACTTGTTTTGGAAGATGTTTATGATAAATAATCTCTACCGTATATCCCATTCCTCGAGGAATTATCCTTACTTCTCTTATTTTATCTGTTGCCTTCAACCTTGTTTTGAGTGTAAAAGGAATCTTCTTGGGGAGCACTAACCATCCATTTTTTATCTTCGCTTGTTGATTAGAGATAATAGCTATAGTTTCTCCATTAGAAGGCTTATAGTGAGGAGAACGAGGTGGTGCAAAGAATTTTGTAGGATAGTTCTTCCATTCTCTCTTGGCATAAAAATACGCTTTCCAATTTCTTGATAGAAGTTTAAGCGTATGTTGTGCAGTATGAGCTGGGAGGAGTCGATAGCATGATTCTGTTTTGAGTTGCTTATCCAGTTCATAATACGAGGGGATAGTACCCTGCTGTTGTTTAGAATGTTTCAGCAGGTAATTTGCTCGATTGTAGAGATTCTTTGTTTGATGGCACAGTCTACTCAAAACTGGATGATGTTTCACTTCCATCACTTCTGCTCTAGGTACTGCTCCCATCACTTCTTTCCCTAGATTTTCCTATTTAAACTCCAATAATACTTGTTCCTACTATTATGCTTTTTATGACTATGTGACAAAACCACATCATAAAACTTTTATTATTCAGAAGATATAGCTTATCAGAAACTAAACGGGGATTATCATGAGTGAAGAAGAGGAAAGAAAAATACCTGAGGATTTAAAGAAAGAATTATTGAAAAAAACTGGTGAATCAAGTTCAGATGTAGATGAAATCGCTGAAAAATTGGAAGGAAAGATCCCTACTAAACCTAAAGAAGAAGAGGAATAATCTGGGGATTGAAGAAAGGTTTTTCACCTCATTTTATATTTTTATTATTATTTTAAACCTAATAGTTTTTTAAGAAAGTCGTATAGATTAATTTAAAAATAAATCTAGAAGGTTATCAAGTAGCTATGATTCCCAAAAACAGATATCATGATATGATGACTGCAAATCAAGCTGTAGCAATAGCAACTGTTAGGGCAAAACCCAAAGTAATAGCAGCTTATCCGGTGACTCCACAAACGACAATTGTGGAACATCTTGCATGTTATATAGCTCATGGGGATCTAAAATCTGAATATGTTAGAGTCGAAAGTGAACACTCAGCGATGAGCGTTGTGGCAGCTGCTCAAGGAACAGGCGTAAGAACTTTTACTGCTACAGCTTCTCAAGGGCTTGCTTATATGCACGAAGTGGTTTCGGCCTGTGGCGGCATGAGATTACCCATAATTATGTTCGTTGCTAACCGTACTCTCATGAGTCCAGGCGGAATCTGGCCTGAGCTTTCTGATAGTATGCCTGAACGTGATGCTGCATGGCTACAGATTTATGTTGAAGACAATCAAGAAGCTTTTGACATGATTCTTCAAGCTTATAAAATCGCAGAAGATAGTAGGGTTTTATTACCTATTATGGTCTGTGGTGATGGCTACATTCTCACTCATTCTACTGAAAAAGTAGAAATTCTAGGAGAAAAAGAAGTAGATGATTTCCTTCCTCCATATGATCCAAAACATGTTTATCTCGATGTTGATCGTCCGATAGCTCAAGGTTTGATCGTCCCTCCTGAATATCATATGGAGGCGAAATGGCAAATGCACCAAGCAATGTTGAAAGCTCTTGAAGTCATTCAAGAAGTAAATGATGATTTCGCTGAAAAGTTTGGTAGAAATTATGGTGGATTGATCGAGAAATATCGAGTTGATGATGCGGAGAAAGTTCTTGTCACAATTGGTTCTACTACTGGAACTGCTAGAGAAATAGTTGACGAATTGAGAGACAAAGGTGAAAAAGTAGGTTTAGTAAAGCTTAGAGTCTTTAGACCCTTTCCAAAAAAAGAAATCAAAAAAGCTTTGAAGCATGTTCAATCGATAGGTGTTTTTGATAGAAGTATATCATACGGTTCAGCAGGACAATGTTTCCTAGAAGTAAGAAATGCTATGTATGGAACAGATATGCCTATACTCAATTTCATAGCAGGGTTGGGAGGTCGCGATGTCCGTGATAAGGACATAGAATTTATGTTTGATAAATTAAAGGAAACGGAGATTCTGGAAGAAGTAATAGATCCAGTAGTATTCGTTAATACAAGGGGTGTAACATCTTGAAGCTGAAAGATCTACCTGATGATAGTCCTTACACTCCTGGAGATAAAGCATGTGAAGGATGCATGGCTTCAAATATTGCTATTAATGTCATGAGAATTTTAGGACGAAAAACAATAGTAAGTGTCCCTCCATGTTGTATGAGTGTTTTTGCAGGTATATTTCCGGCAATCAACTGGGACGTACCATATTTTCACATGCAATTTGCAAACCTAGCTTCAACTATCACAGGTATATCTCGAGCACTGAAAGCACAAGGGAAGGATGATGTTGTAGTTGTAGGTTTTGGGGGAGATGGAGGAACTGCTGATATGGGACTTCAAGCTCTTTCTGGCGCTGCGCATCGTGATGAAAATATCCTCTATATTTGCTACAACAACGAGGCATACGAAAACACAGGCGTTCAAGCTAGTGGTTCTTCTCCTTTTGGTTCTTGGTCTTCTACTACTCCTGTTATTAATGGTGGTACTGGTAACGAATATTTCCCCAAAGACATTCCTAGGATTTTAATCGCCCACAACAGTACTTATGTTGCTACAGCCGCGACTTCGCATATACAAGATTTCATAAATAAGGTTGAAAAAGCCAAGAATCTGCGTGGCTTTCGATACATAGAAGTTTTATCAGTTTGTCCTCCTGGTTGGAAAGTCCCTACTGATTCAGGTCCTCAATTAGTTGAAGAGGCTGTAGATAGCGGGTATTGGTTGTTGTTTGAGTATGAGAAAGGACATCTAACTATTAACGAAGAACCCAAGTTTGAGGGTCTTCGAGAATTTCTTTCCAAACAAGGAAGATTCGATTCTCTGACAGAAGATCAATATCAAGAACTTGAAACATTCTACAAAAACCGTTGGAAGATAATTAATAATTATCAAGTCAACAATGACAGTTAGGGAAAATTGTTCTGTACTTCAAGCTCAGAAAATAGCTCAAATCTTTCACTCGGTATTTCAAATAAACAAAAACTTTCTTTATGATTTTCTCTTCAACGTTTTAAGCAACAGTTTATAAATAGACCTTATCAGAACAATTTTCACGTTATAATCTTTACTTCTTTTTAAAAGTTGTTCTAGTGTCACTCTATAAAACAAATAAAGTTTAAAAATAACCTCTCACTTAAAGACATTACTATGTCATTAAACGGAACAGATTTATTTAAAGATGCTTTTGGTATTTTGGCTAGTGTTTTCTGGTTAGCAGCAAGTGTTTTCCTAGTAATAGATATGATTCAAGCTTTTCGAGTTGCTAGTATTTTAGGTATTTATTACGTTGGTGCAATAGCTGGTTTACTTGGTTTTCTAACCATAATAGGTTTGATAGTTACTTTCTTCAATCCTCTACCATTAAAGACTGTGTCTATACTACCAATTTTACTAACAGTTTTTGCTTTAGTTGCACTGATCATTTGGCCTGCAGGATCCTATGGATTTCTATGGTCATGGACCTCAATTGTAGCCACAGTTTGTGGAATACTAGTAATAGTGTTTTTCACACTCTATAAGAATAAACAAAAAGTTGTAGCATAATTTTCTTACTCTCT
>JAAFKI010000002.1 GCA_021399345.1 Candidatus Heimdallarchaeota archaeon | reverse complement strand
TAAAACACAGTTAAATTATCGTAGAAAAGGAAGTAAACACCGATTAAAGCGATGACTAAAAGGAACCAAGAAAAACTTCCAAACCGATAACGCTTGCGTTCCATGGCCATATTAATTCTCAATCCCAATATGCGGTTATAAGTTATTCCTTTTTAGAATTAGGAGAAAGAAATTCAAACTCCAAGATTTTTAATTGCTCTAAATGAAAAGGAAAAGGTTCTGGCAATGAAGAGATTCTTCTTCTCCAATCTCTCTTTTCTGTTATCCATGAATTGGAATCAAGAGGATTGATAGGTGCGCTAAATCTGATGGGTTTGTCAACTTTGCCCCCAGTCATAATCTCATCAATTTGTTCTCTGAATTTCTCGTAGTAGTAGATTTCAGATTCATTTAGAATGTTGAGCATTTTTGCATCAGTATATTCATCATCAGCTCTCATCAAATACACTTCTGCCCGAGTATGATTTTCGTTTAGAACTTGATACAAGGCCATCATCGTATAACTATAGATTGGAACAAACCGATTGTTGAAGAGCATTAGATAAACCTCAGCTGTTCTATCGAAATAATCTTGTGAGAGCGCAAGATGCTCCTTTTCTTCATCTTCTGCCCATCTAAATAACCAATACTGAGCTAATAATAAAGAGAGTTCTGGATCACCTTTGTCTATCCCTTGAGTTTTGATAATTTGTTCCATTTTCTTAGTATCATCTACTAAATTGTAGACATATGCGCCATATGCTATTTTAGAGTAAATTCCGATCAAATTGAAAGAAATCCCTAGTTCTTCTCTTCTTGATCTACTAAGTAGTTCATTTACAAAATCTTCGATCTCTTGAAGAATTTCTTCTACCTCAAACTTCATCATCGACTTTGTAATTTCAGGGCTTTCGTCGTTTAAATCTCCAACCAATTTCGTATTTTTGTACTGTTTAGAAAGCAGATTATTTAGTATTTGGTAAAATCTTGTTTCCAACAGTAGAGCCTTCTGTTGAATGAAGAAACTTCTAATCACATCACTAAATTCTGAATCATCAATGAAAGGTTGAATTTCTGATAGTGCTCTATTGTTTTCTAGATAAGCTAGATTCAGTTGTTCAATAATGTCTTCATTAGTGAAACGTACTCTCAGAAGATGTAGTTGAGCCTTCAGCGAAAACAGAGAAGATTCAGAGGTTTTTATTTTCAATAATTCATATGGTTCCTTTTCTATGTCTTTGAGATAATGATGACCTAAGCGTGCTTTTTCTATAGCATCTTCAAATAGTTTACACCAAGCCAAGAAATCATCTTTCGAGATAACTGGTACAGTTACAAGAAAATTATACAAAGTAAGAACCAATAACTGCGCATAATTAGTTGCAGATTTGACTATATTTTCCTTATCCTCTGCAGAGAGATTCAGTCTGAGAATGGAGTCAAGCTGCATATAATCAAGCATGAAATTGAGATTCTGTTTTTCTCTTGAAAGCAACTCACTAATTTTGTCTTTAGGAGGAAGCTTACCATATTCGATTGTTCCTTCCAAAGAAGCATGAAGGGTATAATATGGGTTTAATCCCTTCAGCTTTGCAAATAAGTCTATGAACGCAGAAAGAGCAGGATATAGTAAAAATTGAGAACTACACTGTTCAAGTGCTTCCCACATCACTTTAATGCTATAAACCAAGAAATCAAAGTAATCTTTCTTATAGACACCTGATAATCGAAATAACCGCGAAATGTAAGATTTAAAATGAGCAATTCTTAGTATGAATAGATCAACATCTGCTTTTCTTTCAGAGAGAGTAGAAACTATTTCATCTACTTTGTTCTGAACAAATTTGATTTTCTCTTTTGGTGGAAGAATCAAAAATTCGTTCTGTTCTTGATCAAATGAATTACTCATCAAGAATCTATACTCACGGAAATTGATAAAGGTGATGTAATTGTCAATAATGAAGTTTACTTCAATTATGTTTTTAAATAATAAAAAAAATTATTCTCATTATGACAAGCTCCAGAATCACTAAAGATGATGTAGCTAAAATGGTTAAAGCCAAAAATATCGAAGGATTGATTAATCTATTAGCATATACTGAAGATAACGATATTGTAGAAGTAGCTGCTTTTGCATTGCTTGATCTATCAAAAGATTCTCATGAGGTTTTGGTTCAATTTATTAAAAATACTTCACATTCTAAGACATTAAAACACAATGAAGAATTTATGCTGGGTAAAACTTTAGCAATTTTAGGTGCAATGGGTGATAGAGAGGATATTGTTATACTACTAGATTTATTTGATCATGAAAACCTCAATATAAAGAAAAAAGCCAAAGAGGTTTTTTTTGAGTTTGGTAATACTACCAGCGATATGTTGGAAATCCTTACGAGAGACATTACAAAAGAATCACTAATCTCTTTATTGAATAGATTTCAAGATACATACTTTGGCAAGGAAAGAATTAATCCAATACTACTAAAATTAAATGAAAAAAATATAGAACATCTAGTTTCAATAATGAACGAGTATCTAAAAGAGAAAGAAAAAACGAGGTGGTACTCTATTTTGATGATAGCTGAAGTACTTGTAGAAAAGAAAGATGTACGAGCGATAGAACCTCTTATGCAAATAGGAGAAAAAACGGATAATTATTATGAATGGCATATCCATGACAGTTTAATGCAAATTGGTAAATTCTATCCCGAAAAGGTAATAGAAGGATATAAACGTGCAAATTTGGATTATAAAGGAGATCTTGCTAGGGTACTATCAAAAATAAATGATGAAAGAGTTGTACAACTCATTCTAAATGCATTTCAAGAGACTAATATTAAAATAAAAGATCATGACGCAAGTGAATACTTTCTCCGTGCTTTGTGGAATCTTAACCTCAGGGAAGACGCAGTATTCCCTTTGCTATCTTTTGCATATGTAAGATTTGAATTTGATAAGATTATACCATATATTTTAAGGATAGGGAAAAGTGCTATTCCTAAACTCAAAGAAGCATTGAATTCAGAGGATGAAGTGATAAAGGATGCAGCTATTTGGGTAATTCAAAGTGGAGATGAGTTACTTCCTGCTAGTCTGATAATTGATGCTATAGATTTAGAAGAAAATTGGAATGAAAGATTTCACCTTATTGAAGCAATAAATTATGAGAAACTAAATGATGAAAATATTATCAATAGGTTAATACCCAAACTCCTCTCCATTCTTCAAGAGCAAGAATTTTTCAGCACATTTGGCGATTATACACTAATAACAAGTATCATTGTAAACCTAGAAGTTTCTAGTTCAGCGATACCAACGTTGTTACCATTATTGGAGATAGAAGATTTTGTTATTAGAGAATATACTATGCGAATGTTGCTTAAGGTAAAAAATGATGACACTGCGTTAGAACATATTTTTCCATTATATTCAGACAATATAGGAAGAAATCTGTTTCTTAACAAATTATTACAAAGGGGAAGAGGATTTAGCAATGACTCGCTTAATTTTCTTCAAAATAGATTATATAATGGTTCTGAGCAAGAAAAACGAGCAGCTCTTTTAGTTTTGGTGAAGCTAGAAGCGCCTGGTTCTGATGTAATTAAAGAATTTCTTAGGAAAAATCCTCTTGAAGAGTATAATTACATCACAATCGATGAAAAAAACGAGAATAATTTTATTGATAATCTATGCAAAAAATTAGATAAAACTTCAGATGATAAAATCAAGTCTGAACTATTAAATGAAATTTTGTATTGGTCTCATTATTCTTATAATGAATCAATAGTATATTTTCTTGAAGAACTTGATAAAACTGATGAAATATGGATTGTTCAACCTTTACTCAATGAACTTAAAAGACAATCTATTTATTGGTTAGATGAAGATTCCGCTTTTGTGCTTTTGATTGAATTATTACTGAAATTTAACAATAAAGAAATTTCAAATTCAATTGTGATCGCATCATTTACATATGTCCAAAATCACGAAACTACAGGAAGAGGAGATTTACAATATCTCAATGAATGGTTAGGAACGGTTCTTTCTCGGTTGAAGAATACAGAAGTATTTCATTCAATTGAAACGATTTTATCCTTTTGTATGAGATTGAATGTTGGATTTTTTGTGGGTGCATATGTTGGTTTTCTAAAATACATAAAGGGAGAACAAACACTAGAATTGTTAAGAAAAATGTTATTCAGTCGAGTAATGTTTGGAGAGAGTGCAGCAGCCTATTTACTAGGTGAGATAGGCGATAAGAGACATATAGCTGATTTAAGGCATATAATTACTGCTCCTGAATATTCTCAAGATGTAAGAGCTGCCTGTATTTGGTCTCTTGGAGAGATAGGTGATGCAGAAGATGTAGTATTACTCAAAAACTTCGTTGAAAATCGAAATGCAGAATTTAAGGAAGAAGCAGAAGAAGCATTGAATAAAATTGCTTTAAACTTGAATTCGTATTTAGAAAAACTCTCTAGTAGAAGTACAAAAATAAGGTTAGAAGGAGCAAATGAATTGAGAAAACTTGGGTATGAGCATTCTAAAAATCCTCTATACGAACATATACTCAAGGAAGAAGATAAGGAAGTTGCAAACACAATAGCTTTAACATTAGGAGAATTAGGGGATAAAAGAAGTATAAAATACTTAATAGATATGCTTCAAATAAAAGATACGAAATTCAGAGAAGATGCAGTAAGATTACTGGGAAAATTAGAAGCCAAAGAAGCATTAGAACCATTATGTAAGCTCATTCAAGAAGAAGATTATGAAGAGAGGTATTTTGCTATTAATACTCTGAAATTATTGGGAGAGAGAATTGCAATTAAACCAATAATATCTTCTCTATCGGATAAAAACGAAAATGTAAGATTAAGAGCTATAAAAGCTCTAGATAATTTCGGTGGAAAAGATGTCGTTGATGCCTTTGTTAGGAAATTGAACGATGAGGATCATTTTGTACGTCTTTTTGCAACAATTGCTCTCGGAAAACATGGAGGGAATGATGCTATCGAACCTTTATTGCAAATGCTAGAAGACGAAAATTATAATGTTAGATACATAGCTATTCAGACTTTGGAAAAACTAGGTCATGAAGTTGGAAACAAAGAAGATATTCTGGGAAATTATGAGTTTGATGATTACTTTGATCATGACCAGGAGTTCTATGAACGGTGGTAAAAAAGGAGATATAAGAAGGGGAATTAGTATAATCCTTACTCTTCTCTAAATGAATTACTCATTAAGAATCTATACTCATGGAAACTGATAAAGGTGACGAAATTATGAGTGATTTTTCCGCCTGTTTCCAAGGGGAAAAATTCTTACTGTTATCATCTCTGTGTCGATTACTCTATACAGTCCAACAGTACGGATGACTCACGGCATCCACTGTCCCGGAGGTGAAGACCAGCGGGAATACTTTTCTGCCAATGTTACCTGCAGCATTACAGTCAGCATTGAGCAAGATACCATTATTTGATTTAAATTGACCTCGTGTTTTCCTTCTTCCCAGATAATTACTATGTTTTCTAAGTGGTTCGTCATCTAAGAAAGAACATTTGGAAGTATAACTCTCATCAGTCAAGATGATTGTTATCCCTACCTCTTCTACTTTATACTGGAGTTTACGAATCAGGTTTAAGAAAGGGATGGCAACAAAATTCTGATTGTTTCTTTTCCCTATCTTACTCCTATGCTTCCACTTCTTATTATACCCAACCACTATCGTATCTATGTGATGGTTCAAGCATTGGTCGATGACGATCCGGGAAGCTTGGTGCAAGTAGTTTTCCACTTGGTAATAACGTTTATCGATGATTTTTTTCATTCTCTGTCCATAGTCCTTTAGTCCTTGGAGATCGTACACTGATTGGAGATGGGAGCGTTCCTTATTATACCACTGATTGATAGCTTTCAATTTCCTCCCTCTGATAAGGAAGGGGGGAAGTACATTACTCACACAAGTTACTAGATTATTCACCCCTAAATCTATAGCGAGGATCCTTTTAGGGGGGAGAGAGGAGGGTTTTCTTATCTCTAGTTCTTGTTCATAGATTATCTCCAAGATGAAACATGTTCCCCTTGGAAGTAAGCGCACATGATTGACTTTGGTCCCTTGGTTTAACCTGGTTTTTATCTTTACTCCTACTCTATTGGGAAAATACACCCACCCTTCTTCTTTCAATCTTATTTGATTAGCAGTAAAGTAGATGGTGTGGAAGCCTTGCTTGTCCTTGTATTTAGGCGCTTTAGGTTCAGACAAGAATTTTGCTGGTTGCTTTGCATATTCTTTTTTTGCTTTGAAATATGCTTTCCAGTTCTTGACCAAGAATTTGATAGTTTGTTGAGCTGAGTGAGCGATGAACTCTGTGTAACAAGGATGATACCTCACCATATTCACTAATTCATACTCTGAGGTCATGTAGCTGTTCTTGTTCAATTGTTGTTTAATGATATAATTTCCATAATTGTATAGGTTTTTGCTCTGTCTCGCTAACTGCATAAGTGTGAAACTTGGTCGCACTTTTATCCGTTCAGTCCGCTTGACACGCATCACTTTTTTAGTAACTTTTCCCTATTTAAACCCTCAAAGTTTCTTTGTTCTTCCGGAACTAGGCGGAAAAATATTTCATCAAAAAAAATACAATGAGATGTTAGGATAGACCTAACTTCTTCAGTTCTTCTGTTGTTGGATATCCTTTCTCATCCAACCCTCGTTTCTTGTATAGAAGAGCTCTTGACTTGATAAAGTCTTCATCATCAACAAAAGCAGTCTTCCCTTCTGCTCGACCGCTTGGGAGAGGTTCTTCCATAAATCGTTTAGGAAGATTGTCAAATTCAATAGGATCTTTATCACCAAATTCACGAATATTGAACATTCTCTTCAGTATCCAAACTCTGCGAGCTACATTGATCAGCTCTTCTTCGGTAACTTCCCTATCCCATACAGCTGACATAATATCAACACAATCATCAAAATCTAAAGCTGGTTTGATACTATGTGTAAAGTGGCAGATGGAAAGACAATCTTTGATAGTCTT
>JAAFKI010000028.1 GCA_021399345.1 Candidatus Heimdallarchaeota archaeon | reverse complement strand
GTAAGAGACTATTGCGAACAATGTAGAAGGTGCATAAAAAATTGTCCTCCTGGAGCGATTTATGAAACTCCAATAGTGCATGATACTGGTAGAGTTACACATATTGATAATGAGAAATGCTTTCCTTACTTCGGTAACAACTATGGTTGTACAGTATGCATAAAGGTATGCCCTTTCAATCGAACAGATTACTATACTCTTAAAGAAAAGTTCGAAAAGCAATAAAAATCTCAGATAAATTTATGAATAATTTCATTCATTTTAAGTCACCAAGGTGTTATCTTGACGTTAATGGATAGAATTCAGAATTTTATTATGATTAACTTTATGTACAAATTGTTTGATAAAGAGAATAAGTTATCGGAGAATAAAGAATATATCAAATACAATGATGATTCTCCATCAAGATTTGAAATAATGACAGAAGGAGAAAAATATGGTAAAAGGTCAGGATTTGGACCAAGAGTCGCACCTATTATGCTATCAGTCATTAGAAACCAGCAAAAAGTCCTGAATTCATTGAAGAAGAATCCACCTGAACCAAGAATAGAAATTTCTGAAGAAGAATTGAATGAATTAGAAAAGTTAGCTAAGAAACACGGTGTGGGGATTATTGGGTATACACAGATCTCTCCCAATCTTATCTTTAAAGATAAAGCAGTTCTTGATACTAATGCCATAGTATTAGGGTTTGAGATGAAGAAAGAGCATATTGATACTGCTCCTAGTGTTAAATGTCTGCATGAAGTTTTAAGAACTTACGATGATTTAGGTATAGTTTCAAACAAGTTAGCAAAATATCTCAGAAAGCAAGGATTCTCAGCTCATGCAGGCCATCCTCTCATGGGTGCAGCATTATATCCACCGATGGCACAATCAGCTGGTATAGCATTTATAGGTTATTCTGGGATAGTTATCTCTCCTGAATATGGTCCTCGTTTCAGGCTAGCCGCTGTTTATACTAGTATTGAAAACCTTCCTGAATCCAAAGAAAATGAACATGCTTGGGTTAGAGATTATTGTGAGCAATGTAGAAAGTGTATCAAAGAATGTCCAGGTGGTGCTATTCTAGATAAGGCAATAGAGCATACCAATGGCCAAATTACTCATGTCGAAAATACAAAATGTATGCCGCATTTTATAAATGAATATGGGTGTAGTATATGCATCAAGGTATGCCCGTTCAATAATGTTGACTATTATCAGCTTAAGGAGAATTTCTTAAAGAAAACTTGAATTTAAGTAAGAATATCAACTATGTGATAAATATCCCAACCAACTATTGCTAGACCTATCAGTATTAACAATATGCTAGAGATTATTGTTACATTATTATAACTCAGTATAGGGTGTTCTACTGAGAGACGTTTGATTCTTCCGATATAATTTAAGAGGTAAATAAACCATAAAACAGCAAAGAGAATGCTAACAATCTGTATCGAGATATTGACCAGAAAAAATGCTACATGACTATTAACAACTACTATGAATGTATCACCAATTTCAACATGAATCAGAACATTTCCAATAATAGCATAATCTAAGATGTACAAAGTGATGATCCAGAAAAAAAGCACGGCTGAACCTCTGATAGAGTGTTTTAGAATATTCATCTGTTTTTCAGAGAGTCGTATCATTTTGCATCTTCCGAGGTATGAATTAGTGCAGTTTAAGTGTCGATTTCTCTGAATATCTTTACAAAGATTTCCTCAAAGTCTTCATCTCTATTGATCCCTCCATATGAATACTTGAGTTCACCGCTGTGATAGAATAAGATTAGAGGTAGATAATAGAAGTGAATCTCTTGATCTCCAACCTTAACTCCTGATGGTCCAAAGCCCAAATCACAGATGCCGATCGAAACACCTCTGTTCTTCCATATTTTAATTAATCGTGATAAAACCGGTCTAATTCTAGGGTGGACTGTTACCTTGGATGAACTAAAGT
Organism: Candidatus Heimdallarchaeota archaeon; assembly: GCA_021399345.1. Taxonomy (GTDB): domain Archaea; phylum Asgardarchaeota; class Heimdallarchaeia; order Heimdallarchaeales; family Heimdallarchaeaceae; genus UBA460. The sequence continues at coordinate 2,608 of JAAFKI010000028.1, read as the reverse complement.
ATACCACTACAATTCCATTGCGGTTTACAAAATCTTCTGATTTCACTAGTTCATTAGTTTCAAGATCTCTTATTATTGAACCCACATCAATCTCCTGTTTTTTCTAGCTCCTTAACATTACTAAATGCCTCTTCCGCTTCCTTGTCTCTTCCTTGCTTTTTTAGAAATTCCCCATAATTTTCCCAGACAGTCTTAGCTTTGTCATCAATTTCCAAAGATTTTTTGTAGGCTTCTTCTGCTTGCTTAGTTTTTCCTTGTCCCTCTAGAATATTCGCTAACGTATCCCATGTATTTGCAATTGTATCATTTGCTGAAAGTGCTTTTCTAGCATGAATTTCTGCTTCATCAAATCTACTGAGTTTCATCAGACTCCACGCATAAATGTTTAGAATCTGAGGATTGTCTGGCATATAGTTTAATACTTCTTCTGCATGATAAACCGATAATTCATAATCTTCTATTGCTGATGCTGCAAATACCATAAAGTACATCAATTGAACATATGTAGTAAAATTCGAAGAATCGTGTAGTTTTTCTTTTAGTTTATACTCATTCAGAAGATGATCAGCAAAGCCTTTCAATAGATTGAAAGCTTCTTGTTCTTTTTTCATTTTAATGTTAAGAATTGATAAAGTTCCGTAAACATATGTTTGTCTTGTAATAATTGCACTTTTCATCTCTTCTCCCATCACACTCATGTTAAATTCTAATGAATCTAAGATTTTTTGTCCAGCTTTTATAGCTTCTTCTGTTCTATTTGCTTTATCTAATCCCTCTACAATTGGTGTAAAAGAACTAAATGCAAAAAATGGAAATGGTTCGTTCTCTTTTAAGTTACTTCCGTGCATATCCCACCCTCTAACTGCAATCTCTACAATTCTCTCATTCATTTGATCTGTATTATATGCTATACTTGCGAGAATGAGTGAAGCGAAGCCCAAATCCTTTTCTAATCTTCCATACTTGCTATGCATCGTTTCTAAGATTTCAACAGCTTCTAGTGCTTCATTAAATGCTTCAGATGGATTTCCCATCCCAAATTTTATTTCAGCTATCTTTGATTTAGTAATGCCTATATCTATCTTTGGATCTGTTTGCTTAGTTATATCAAACTCTTTAACTATTTCTTGCAGAAGGTTTAATCTTTTATTGAGATAATTTAGACCCTCATCTATCTCTTCAAAAATAAATTTTAAATCAGATAATTTCAAGTAACAATCTGATAATAAACTATTTCTCTCTTCGAAATCATTGCCATTTAGAAGCAATTCTATTTCTTGATAATACTGAATCAAATCTCCATACAAACTTAGTTCGTCTTGAACATATCTTGGATCTATTTTTTCAATTGTTTTTTTATGCTCTTCTAGAGCTCCTGAAAAATCAAAAATTAGTCGTAACATGTGAGAATAGCGTGATAATGTCGAAGCCATTATTTGCTCATAATGTTGCATGTTATCCTTGTTTTCTCGTATAAAATCAACAATTTCTTTGTATTTAATCGTTGCTTGACGAGGTTCACTCTCTTCAATTAATTCTTCTGCTAGAGATTTCATAAACGTAATTAAAGTGTCGTAGTGCTTACTATCAGTTTTAGCCAATTCTTCAAAATCACTATAAACAGATTCATAGATCTCATCTACGTCAATTTTTGGTGCAAGTTTTCTGACTAGATAAACAAAATAAATTTTCGTTTTAGCAAATTTCTCCAAATTTGGTGTTTCTAGTTTCATTAACTCTTGCATGCATTTGGCCATGTTCTTAAGGAATACTCCACTCATAGAATCTAGACCAGGAACTATTACTGAAGATATCTGACCTTTTCCTTTTGATAAATAAAGGACTTGAATTTTCTCTAATGCCTTATCAAATAGTAGTGACCATTTTTCTTCTTCGTTTTTAGTCGATTCAATCTCATTGAAAATTTCATTCAAATCCATTAGAACCATATCATAACCCATTTCCTCAAACATAGTATCCTCATCTCATTGAAATATTCTAGAAATTAATCATCTATCTACTTAAATATTTCTCACCTAATTCAAATCCAGATTATTGTAGAATTTTATGGTAGTCTTTTTTTACAACTACAAACCGTAAAAAACAATCTTTATAAAAATCACATTTTTTCTACACTCATGAATAATAAGCTTTTACGCATAAATCTTTCAGATAAAACAGTGTCAACTGAAGAAATCCCTGAATCTGTTGTTTACGATTATATCGGAGGAACAGGTTTCATAACTTACTATTTACACAAAGAGTTGGAACCTAATATTGATCCTCTATCACCAGAAAATAAAATAATAATTGCACCTGGACCTTTACAAGGCTCAAAGATTCCTGTTTCTGGCAGGTATGCAATAGGGACTAAGAGCCCTTTAACAGGCTTGTATTTGGATAGTAATGCTGGAGGATTTTTCGGACCAGAAATCAGATTTACTGGTTATGATTTGATTATCATCGAAGGTAAATCCTCTAAGCCCGTATATATCTCTATCAAGGATCAAAAAGTTGAGATTAAGGATGCTACCGATTTATGGGGTTACTTTGTTTATGAAACTGAAGTACTGATTAGAGAGTTAGAGAGAGAACCAAAAGTAAGAGT
>JAAFKI010000027.1 GCA_021399345.1 Candidatus Heimdallarchaeota archaeon | reverse complement strand
TTCTGCACCTAGCATATTGAAATAGTCTGGAGTAAAGGTGAGAAGAGGGATATTTAGACATAGAAGAAAGATAAATCCACCTAAATATCTGAAGAGTGTAAGATTCCAGAAGTCAACTTTCTCGGTAAGTATTCGACCAAAAACAGTAGATCCTCCCCAGAAAATAGCTGCCAACAATGAGCAGAGAATAGCAACTATTCCATAGATTCCTAAAGTTGTTGACGAACTCATTTTGTCGATTATATCGGGGGTAACCATCAATGCAATTCCCGCAATTGCAAAGAACAAGGTTATGTAAAATCTAAAAGATAATTTCTCTTTTAAGATAACATAAGCAAAGAGCAATGTTACTAACGGTTGCGCTTTTTGAATAAGAATGGCTATCGTTGGATTCCCTAAACCAAATGAAATAAGATAGAAGAAAAGACCTAAAGCAGAACCCCCAAAAGAAATGAAAATCAACGAAATCCAATCTCTTCTAGTGAACTGCTTAAGCGGAAGAAAAATCTTCTTGAAACCTTTTGTAAATACTAGAATTGGTAAGAGTATCATTATACCAAAAAAGTGTTCGATTAGAGCTATGAACGATGAACCTCTAGGCATGACCATCGGAGGAGTAAGTTCTAGTGGGAAAACAACTCCTGGTGATGCGAATATCAAGGGATATCTTACTGGTGCGTCAAAAGCTCTAGCTGCATTAGCTAAGGATACCAATGCTGGTCCAAATTTTTGTCCTTTCAATGGTTCTTCAATAGTCAACTTTACACCTTATATCTGTTTAAGATATATCAACCACTTGTAATCCATTTTAAAGTTTTATGACCCAAGAATGAGTAACAGAAAAAATGAGAAATACGATTACCCAACAACAATGTTATCATAGACCTCTTGGAACATGAAAACTAATGATTCAGTAGTAAGTTCTTTCTCGAATCTTCTTTTCATCTTTGCTTCAGGTTTTCTACTAGCGATTACTTTTGCAATTCTGATGTAGAGCGATTTCCAGAGAGGCCATAAAACAGCTAATTTTAGTAAAGCAAGAATGAGCAACAGAAAACCTTTACCAAGTTTCATGAAGAATCCCTTGAAATCAATATCAACATCTTCTTTAAAGTTGAACTTTTTACCTTTAGCCTTTACTGATTGATATGTTTCAACTAGTGTTGTTTTAATCTCTCTATACCTTTTACCTATGTATTTGTGCATCAACAAAGTATCCTTAGAAAAGATTGTCTTAATAAGAGAAAATAGAACATGTTTGATATATAATAAAATTGCAAGAATGATTAGAAAGAAAGGCATCAAAATTGCCAGGATCGATAAACAGATTGCTTTGAATATCTTAAGAACTCGAGGGAGTGTAGAATAGACATCTTCCAGATACTGTTCAGTTCCTAAAGCAAGAGCGATTGCTAATTTATTTGCTTCTATATCTGACATGATCTGTTTGTATTTTGTCTCTTGTGTTTGAATACCTTTTAAAGCTCCAGTAACTAGAATAGACTTGACTGTTTCCTCAGGAATATCCTCTTCTTTTCTCTTTTTATTTAATAGTAAGAAAGCTTCTTCGACCTCTTTGTTAGTTAGATTATTCTTTATTGCAAACCTTTCAAGAGCTTCTTTTCTTCGCCATGGTAATATTGAAGATTCTTTAGACCAGATAAGTAGTGCGAAGGTTCTGGATGTACTATCAGTAATCTTTGCTAAATCTAGTTGTTCAATAGGAATTTCAATCTTTTTTAACAATTTTTCCAATTGCTCTTTTGATCTATCAGGAACGTTTTTTGCATCTAAGGCTAATAATCCCTCAACTTTCTGTTTTACAGTATCAATTTCATCTTTAATATCAAGTTTAAACTCTTGAAGAGTCTCGCTAGAAATCGGGGGGGCATCAAAGAACGAAAACGAAGATTTCGCAGCAAGGTATGGCACTGCAAATAGATTTTCTAAATCTTGGAAAAATGAAGCCCAACGATAAGCACCAAGTTTTAACATATATTTACTTGAATTATGAAAAATAACGTAAAGAGGTCCAAAGAGAGTAACCACCCATGATAACATAAGCATAATTGTTCCTAAAAGAACAAAAATCAACCAAGATGGAAGTAATGGGAAAATATCTTGAATTTTATCGATTAAATCTTCCCCCCAAATAATTGTTGGAATAACAATTAGAATAAGAGGAGAAATTCCCATACTCAGAGCCTGACCAATGGTTCTTCGTAAAGGATAAGCTTTCATCACCTTCTCTTTATTAAGATCTAATTCATCTAATTCATTAGCAACTTCGGATATTTCTTTGGACTTCTTACCTGCTAGAATTTCTGAAATCGGTAGTGCTATTTTTCGTACCATGTTGAGAAAAGGAACGTAATCTCTCAGAGCTTTAGGAATTAGAATGTCGTAGATAATTATCGCAAACTTAGTTCCCACAGAAACAATAGTGATTAGAACTGAAAGTATCACAAAAACAAATTTTCTGTCTTTCTTCTTCTTTCCATTTTTTCCCTCTTCTTCTGTCAATTCTTCTTCGTTCTCTGAAACATCGTCAATTGAATCTGCATCACCAGCAGTAGAAGACATTATTTGACTTTCACATAGAAGAATTTTAACATTACGGAAGAATCAGGTGTCTAATCTGTGATTAATAAATCAGAAATAAGCATTTTGTCATAAATTTCTTGATACATAGCGATTAAGGAAGCTGTAGCTAAATCCTTCTCGAACATCTTTTTCATTCTTTCTTCTTCGCTTCTTCTTATCCAAATACGACTGATAAGTCTTTTAATAGCTCTGTAGAGAGAAAGTAAAAGAATGGGAACCAACAAAATAACTTTGATTAGGAATTTTCCAGATATCTTCAAATATTTGGTGAAATCGATGTTTAGGTCTTCTTTAAAACTAAATTCTTTACCTCTAGAAGAAACATTGTTGAAAGTAGAAATAATAGTATCTCTAATTTCCAAAAACCTACTAGCAATAAATCTGCCAACGCGAGTTGTACCAAGGACAATAATCGCACGTAAGGTTGATAGAATAATATGTTTGAAATAGTTGTAGAATGCTATGATTATTACACTAATTGGCATAAATGGCGCAATAAGTGATATAAGAACTTTCTTTCCTATTTTTTTATACAATGGCTTTTTTGTAAATTGATCTTTTAGGTATTGCCTAGCACCTAGTGCTAGAGAGATTGCTAGTTTGTTATATTCAATATCATCTAACAGCTGTTTGTATTTCTTTTGCTGCTCATTTATGCCTTTAAGAGCTCCTGTTATAAGAACTGATGAGAACAAATCATCTGTTAAATATCCTTCATCTATCTTTCGTAAAATCAATCGGAAAGACTTTCTCACTTCATCAACTGT
>JAAFKI010000199.1 GCA_021399345.1 Candidatus Heimdallarchaeota archaeon | reverse complement strand
GAGAAATTTGTTTCCAAGGCTGCTTGATAGACTAGAAATGAGTAATTTTTCAAATCAACAGCTGTTGGTCGAGTTGCTTGAATCATATCCAATTTTTCCTCTAACTTTTCTTTTTTGTCACAAACTGGTATGTTTTCTATTTCCTTAACTGCAAGAGCTGTAGCATAAGCCGCTGTTGCTCCAATTGCAGGAGCACCACGAACGACCATTGTTTTAATAGCTTCACAAATATCCAAAACATTGGAGTAGATATTGAATTTAATCTCAAAAGGAATAAGCCTTTGATCGATTAACTGTATAGCATTCTTTTCTGCTATCCATTCAACAGAAAATACATTTTCTAGACCTAACGATTTGATTTTCACAAGAAGAAATAGAAGAATTTCTATTTAAATCTTAACTCAAGTAATTAGTTTTTTCCTTCAAATATTGGTAAATATTCTCTTATCGTATCAACCATAACACTTGAGTGAGTATTACTATTCGTTTCAAGATTAAGATAAGTTGAATTTTTGATCATCTTGGAAACTTTCATAGTATCTTCAGCATCATGCATTTTGTCTCTTTCCGCAGCGATAAGAAGTACATGATTTTTTACTTTTGGGAAGGTTTTCCAATATCTCTTAAAGACAATTTTCAAACCTAATCTCTTCCAACGTTTAGCATCAGCTTCTTCGATAGTTCGTAAATATTTAGCAGCTTGTTTTTGATCTTCTGTCTTGAATTTATTGACCCAGAATCGAAGAATAGGTTTAGCAATTGACCAGAGAAAAGTAGGACTAATAGGTATTAAATAACTTAAAACAGGAGGAACTTCGAATCTTCCAGGAGGTGCCAACAACACTGGCATATAAGGATTATACATCTCTTCAACCATACCATAAACAATAGTTGTTGCTCCAATACAAGATCCAAAAAGAACAAGTTTTGATTCATTTAACTTAAGATTTGTAATAGTGTCTTTAATGTCCAATGCCATTCTGTACATGCCACGATCAGATTTTCGAGTAAAACTGCTTGAGCCTTTCTCTCTTGATTCAAAATATACTATATCAAAATCCTTGAAAGCATCAATAAGAAGCTCATTCCACGACGGTAAGACTGTCCCCCATCCTGAAATAATAAATAATGTATAACCATTTCTTTTATCTGCAGGAGCCTTAGTTGTAAAAACTCTAATTGTAGTATTATCTGACATCATCACATCAAGTGGCTTTGCTTCTTTTTCAAATTGGGAAACTAAAGGCAAAACATATTCTTTCCTTTTCTTATTCATTAATAATGAGAAAAAGTAAGTATTTAAAAATCTTTCAAAAGAAAAAAAGGAGAATCTAACGACTTGATCGATAGTATCTAGAATCAACTGCAAGAACTGCTGCAAGCCCGAATATGGGCTCTAGTGGTGGATAGACATCTACTCTATAAGTATCCTTAATTCTGAAAAATTTCTTATCTAAAGTAAAACCTATACTTCCATCTCTGCCTACTGCTTTAAAAGACCATCCAAAAACATCAGAAGCAGTATAGTGGTTTCCAGCAAGCATAATATCAAATTTTATACCACAGAATTTTATTATTGGGAATTCTATTTCTCCAATTAAGTCTGATCCCACAGTGATTTTCCATTTATTTTGGAAGAAGTAATTTGCTGTTATTTTAGCTACTTCTTGCCCTTGGATATTTTCTATAATTATTGTGGGTCTCCAGGTAAACATTCGTTTTTTAGCAATAAAGACCTTATTATCTGTAACTACATCAAAAATATCATAAGTTGATCTTAAAGTAAATATTCTTTGTGTTACTTTAAAACCAAATGGAGTGCTTGATTGTGCCATATCTTCAATTTGATGATTCTATATTTTAAAGTTGTGTAAAAGGAAACTAAATGTTCTATAGGAGAAAAGGTTTTTTCCATATACCTTCATTTGACATAAAAAAAGTAACTGAACCACCAGCTTCAACGAAAATGATTCTTTCAAAATCTGTAGAATACCTATTGAAAAGCCCTCTGCTTTCTGTGTAAGATACAAATTGATAGATTACGAAATCTGGTCTTCTATTCTCGTCTTGAAAGATTGTTGCTAAAGTGTTTTTTGCATCTTCTATAGTATAATCAGTTACATTCAAATTTTCATGTCTAGAATGACTGATATATTCTTCTGTTACATTATCCCAGTAGCTGAAATAAGTTCCCCCCTCACCATTATCAAAGACTGTTTCTATCCAGTCTTCATACAGTGAAGAATTGCTGGAAACCCCAAGTATTGTTCCATTATAATTCAGCGTCATTCTTCTGGGCATCAACTCTGGGAAATCATAAACAGCTGAAACTCTACTTTCTATTGACGAAATTATAAGTGAAATGTTCACCAAAGCATTTTCAGGAGCATCATAAAGAAGATAAGTGATGTTCATATTTTCAAAGAGATCGGAATTTACCCCTATATTTTCTGCTTGATGTAAAAGCCCAAGTAAAGTATCGCTTTGAGTATTGTATTCTATTTTAGTGTTAAAGAAAATATCTGGAAAGACATAGATGTTAAGCAAAGACAGCGTAAACGCCAGTATCATCACTGAAGCAGTAGCTATTACTAGGGAGTCTCTTTTCATTCTGAAGTAGATAAAACAAAGGACATTATAAAACGTTACGATTTATTTATTTTTGAATGTTGAGAAATAATGCCGTACAATATAATATATAAAGGGTACATGAAACTGATAGCGTGATTACAATGGTTAAGATAACTTTTGTTAAAATAGGAAATATCACTCTAACAACATTAATTGACATAATGTTAGATGAGAGAGCTAGTAGAACAGATATTGAAGCTACTGTCATAAGTTCATCAACCAAAATGAAGCCTGATGCTGTAGAAAGAATTTTTCCTTTAATTGACCAAGTTGAAACAGATCTTATGGTTATGATTTCTCCGAATGCCAATGATAAAGGACCTCAATCTGTTATTGATAGATATAAAGACAAGTATCCACTTATCGTTGTTTCAGATGGTGGAGATAAAGAAGTGAGAGCAAAATGGAAAGAAGATGGCGTTGGCTATATTATTGTTCCATTTGATCCTATGATTGGTGCTAAAAGAGATTTTCTTGATGCAACAGAAATGTGTTTATTCAACGGATACATAATTACAACTTTCAGTACTTGTGGTGTCTTTGCATATATCAATGAACTAATGGATGGTGTTATAGAGCAATTAAAAACTGGTGAAAAACCAAAATTGCCCACACGCAATATGTCAGCAATAGGTGTAGCAACAACATATCCATTTTCTAATGTTTATGCAAGACCTAAAGCATTAGCTGCCTTAACAATGCTTCAACATGCAGCTAGTTTAAACGTAAATGGATGTTTTGTTGAAAAAGATAGAGAGAAAGCACTGATTAAAGTTGCTGGAGCTCATGAAATGGTTAGACAAGCTGGTCTTCTCGCTGATGAAGTCAGAGAATTAGAAAAAGCCACAGACCATATGATTAGAACTCCACATGGTAAGGATGGAAAGATCCTACACAAAGTACATTTCTTTGATGAAGCACATGAAAAACAATAAACGTAATTAAGGAAAGATTTTTTTTCCTTCATTTTTCCTTTTCAAATCTTATGAAAAATTATTGCTCAACACAAATCAAGAACTTGGTGCAGCTATAATTGCTGTTCGTTGGCCTCTAAAAACAATGTCTATGATAATTGCTGATAATATAGCTATCTCAGGTTGAATACTATCATATACTTCCAACAGATATTCGTTGTGAAATGATGAGTCATTTCTTTCATAATGAAAAACAAGATTTCCTTTCAAGTCTAGAAATTGATATGATCTACCTTTTATTCTTGTACCAATGAATCTTTCCGAATCAGTATCAATATAGATTCTGTTATCACATAAACTGTTTGTAAATAATAAAGTAGCAATATGAAATCCTTTCTTTTCTATTACGTATCTATTTTTCCAAAACGAAGTTTTCTTTGCACGTATTATCTCCTGTCCTTCATAATCATAAATATGAATGATAGCATTAATGAATCCATCTTTCTTAACTGTAAACATCTTCTTATCATTAGCAAGATCTACAATATCGTATGACAATTTGAATAATGACATTTGAGGATAGATGGCAAATCCGTGTGGTACTTTTTCCCTCATCTCATTTAATAATAGTAAGTAAGCTATTATATATCTAGCTAAAAAGAAGACAATTCATTTTATTTCATATACGATGGTGTAGTTGGGTATCTGACATCCGATTTCTTTGTTGTTTCAGAGCAAGTTGATCAAGTAATATGGCAACCAATATTGCTACTTCTGGTTCAATACTATCATAAACTTCTATTGTACTGTTATTTCTAAAACCTCTGAAACCTTTGTATACTTCAAATGATACCTTTCCGTTTTTACTCACAAATTGAAAGGTTGAACCTATGAATCCTGATCCTATGTATGTCTTCATCTTTGTTTGAATCTCATAATTTGTATTGCAACAACTTGTTGAATAAGAGAACGTTGCATATCTAACGTCATTCTGAAAAAACCTATAAACATTTGATCTACTTGAAATTCTCTTTAATGCTAAAATTTCTCTCCCTTTTGAATCTTGTAGGTAATATCCGGGTTTACGACTATTTATAACATTAACCTCAAATACTGGTTTGTTTGATGATATATCTTTAATCTCATACCATGTTCTTAAGGATTCTTTGAAGTATATAACCTCAAAACCAATTGGATCATCTTTTGACATCTGCTGCTATGTTTTCAAGATATTGTTATAAACTTATCCAAATAAAAAGAAAAATTAGGGATAGACCCTATTTCTTGTTCTTGGGAAAGGTAATGTTTCTTGAATAGCATCTAACCCACATAACCACCAAGTTAACCTTTCAGCTCCAAGTCCAAATCCTGAATGAGGAACAGATCCATATTTTCTGAGATCGATATACCACGCATAATCTTCCACTTCCCATCCTTCTTCCTTGATACGTCTGATTAATGTGTCAAGAACATCTTCTCTCTGACCACCAGTAATAAGTTCACCAAAACCTTCAGGTGCCATCAGATCAGCTGAATAACACCATTTTGGATCATCTTCATGTAGTTTTACGTAGAATGGTTTATGACTAGATGGATAGTCTCGAACAAAGAAAGGTTCACCTATAATTGTAGATAATGCTCTTTCCTCTTCTGTTTTCATATCTTCGTCCCATTTCAAGTTGAAACCGTTTTCGTTCAAAGTATCGATTGCTTCTTTGTAACTTATTTTCTTGAAAGGAGCTTTAATTGTTTCAAGAACAGAGGTATCTCTCTTCAGCTCTTTGAATTCCTTAGCATTATGTTTGAGAACATATTGAACAATGTAAGCTACTAGTTCTTCTTGGATTTTCATATTTTCCTCAAAGTCTACAAAGGCTTCTTCACCTTCAATATGCCAAAATTCGTTGACATGTCTTTTAGTTCTCATTTTTTCAGCTCTGAAGCTAGGAGTTATCGCATAGACTTTTTCTAAACTATAAATGAGAGCTTCAAGATAAAGTTGAATGCTTTGGCTGAGATAAGCTGTATGATCGAAATATTTCAAACTAAATAGTGTTGAACCTCCTTCACAAGCTGAACCTGTGAGTATAGGTGGAGTTGTCTCATAGAAATCATTTTCAAAGAACCATTCTCTTGCTGCACGTAAGACTGAAGCTTTAACTTTCCAGACGTTAGTTGCTTTGTAGCTTCTTACAAACAAGTGAGTATTGTCTAACATGAATTCCTTACTTTGATCTTTAGCTATAGGGAAGATTTCTCCTTTATGCTTAATTGCGAAATTGGTTAATTTCACTTCAACATTATTCACTGCCCTATTATCCTCTACTGGTTTACCTTCAACTGTAATATAATTCTCAATTGCAGCTTCATTTAACATATTCCAAGCTTCTGAAGTAAGTTGAGCTTCAGATCCTATGCATTGGATAATGCCAGAAGCGTCACGTAAAATGACAAAGATTTTATCTTTCATTTTACGGATACGATAGACCCACCCACGAAGTTTGATAGTTTCTTCGCTAGGTGTAACTTTACTTGCGTAGATGAAAGTTTGTTTGGGCATGAATCAGCAGTTGTATGCGACTTTAAAAAGTTTTGAGGTTATTAACTTAATTATGATAAGAGTTAAAATTAAATACTTCTTCTCTTTTGTTATTTGTGGAACGCAATGTGTAGACTCTTCCTCAATATCGGACAAACTGTTTCTGAAACTACTTATGAAGAGTTTATTGGATCGTGTTCAGATTATGTTGGTGGATTAAAACTAGACGTTCATGAGAGAAACGAAACCAAACTAGAACAACACAAAGACGGATACGGGTATGCTTTTGTGAAAGATGATCATTTCGAGCTAAGAAGATTTCGTGAACCAATCTTTGAAAGAAATCCATCTGAAGAGCTTATGAAATTAAAAACAAATGTCCTCTTCACACACGCTAGACAAGCATCACCTAAGAGAGAAGTCAATCTCAAAAATAATCATCCTTTCTATTGGTATAATGGGGACGAATATGTTTTTGGTCATAATGGAACCATAAAGAGTCAAATTAAGAACTATGATGATCGAAAATTTTTCCTTAGAGGAACAACTGATTCTGAAAAATATTTTTACTCACTACTTACTGAAATGGGTAAAAATGAGTGGGCCCTCAACAAACCAGTTATTGATGATGTCCTCGAATATTGGGATTATACTGCTGCAAATTTCATATTGGTTTCTCCTAAAAAAGCGTGGGTGGGTGTGTTCTACAGAAAAGATCCACTTTATTTTACCATGAAACTCTATAAGACTGAAGACTCAATAGTAGTTAGTTCAAGTGCTCTACCTTCACTAGGGCAACCAACAGAGAGATTAAGAAACGGCGCATTAATTGAAATTGATGTGGAAAGTAATAATTATTTTTATCTCAGTGAATTCAGAATTTAGTAGGGAAAGAATTAATGGTGTCAAATTCTTCAAAACCTGAAGAGAAACAATCAGTTTCTTCAAAGAAGGATAAAAATTTCAGCTATAGGGTTCGTATTTTTTCGATGTTGTACTTAGCACATCATCCTGTTTGTGATAAATTTAACAATCATATTTTTAGAATTGGATCCTTATTCTTATGTTTAGGCTGTACTAGCGTTTTTCTAGCATTCATTTCTTATACAATAGTATTTTTTTCTATGTTACCTTTCTTCACAAGCTTTCCTTATGTTAATGGGATATTTGCAGCTTTTGGGGTAGCAATGGCATTAACACAAGTTTTTCTAAAACCAAACAACAAATTGATTAAAGTTCTTCTTAGATTTAGTTTGGGTATAGGTCTAGGGGCATATACTGCAATAATTGTTCAGGTTTCAAATCTATCCTCACGAATAGGTAATTTTACTATTCTAATTCAGATTGCACTTTTTCTTCTATTGATACCTGGTGTATTTCTTTACAATGTACTCAGAGGAGACTCACCTTATCTAGAATGTACAGAGTGTTCTATTAAATACATAGAACCATCTTGTGATTATAACTCTATTAACTTAGACAATAAGTAGAATATTGATTGAAATTTGGTGAGAAAAGTATTTATATGATAATTCATCGAACTTTGCATGAAACTGAAAACCATATTTTTCTTTACAATGCTAATTGTATTCTCTAATTTTCAAACACAAACATCTGTCAATATTTCTGGTGACATTCCTCCTGCTTATGATATAAGAAAATCTATAGTAGGTGATATAGAATTGGCTAATGCTGCCATTGATGGTGCAGGAACAATTGGTGCTCCGTATGTAATTAGCGTAGAATACTCTGACTCAACAGAAGATGTAACTTTGTATGTGGCTGGAACAACTGAATACTTTGTTTTGGAAAAATGTAATTTCACAAGAGAAAATATCGGTATTTACTTAGAAGATATCGATTCAGATACAGTTACTATAAGAGACTGCAAATTTATTGATTGTGATACACCAATATACACTGATGCTGTTGATGGTATATTAGTTGAAGAAAATTCCTTTATGGGTTCGATAATGAATACAATGTTCTTCAATTTATCAAGTTACTTAACAATCCAGAACAATCTCTTCGAAGACAATGCGAACTTGTATATACAACTTTCCTACTATCTTACAATAAGTGGAAATTTCTTTGGTAATACAAGTGTTTACCTTATTGATGTAAGATATGTAAACATCATTGATAATCACATTGAGTCCATTGATGATTGGTTTCTTATTACAAGCATATTATTGGTATGTTATGATCTTAATATTGAAAATAATGATTTTATTAATGGTAGAGGTTTGATGGTAGGTTTGGTAGATGTGGGAATCATAAAAGATAATGAATTCATTGGTGTAGATAAGTATGGTTTCGGGCTTGGAGCTGTTCCTGCAATTTTTATCTCAGGATGTAATAATATCTCAATTAACAATAATCTATTTCTAGGCAACATGGGCTATGCAATAGATCTGTCAGACTATTATTATGATCCATCAAGTACTTGGGGTCACCCATGGTATGCAATAGTTGGGTTAAAAACATATCCCACAAATTGTTTAATCTACGGAAATAACTTCACTGATAATATTATTCAAGGTATTTCAGAAGGTTACACAGCACAATGTGCTTACTTTGGACATACACTAGAAGGAGAAGAAAATATGTGGTATAATGAGGAACAACACATTGGAAATTACTGGTTCGATTACGATTATAGTGAAGTTTATTATCAGATTGATGGCAGGAGTGAAGCCAAAGATCTCTATCCAACTGGTCCTCCAATTGAAACTCCAACTGATTCAACATCAATACAAATTAGTACGGTTATAGTCTCAATCTTGACTCTAGTATCTTTAATGTGTTTATCTTCAATTTATCACAGAAAGTAGATCTATTTTCTACTATTCTTTCTTTTTATCTCAATTTTCAGTTTAATGACTCTTGTATCTCAATCTGATACCCTTCAGGATCATTGAAGACAAAAGCTTTGATTCTGAGTTCCTTATTGACGAACATCTCAGATAACCCATCTACTTTAGCTTCCTTGCAGTATTCATAGAATGCATCTACATCTGGTACCCTTAAACAAATTTGGACTGGTTTAATCTCATTCCAATTATGCATTCCCTTGGTTTCATCCACTATTCCAACATAACCTGCTTCAGATATGCGATAGATCTTACAAAAGCCTTGATCAATTTCCATTGGGAAACCAAGGAAGTTCTCATAAAAGTCAATTCCTTTCTGTAAATCTCTGTAATAGATAAAGGTAATGAGTTTCTCTACTTTGTTTTCAATAAGATCTGGTCTCTTCATTTACTAAAACTCCTTTTCAATTCTACTCTTGTTTTCTTTCTAATTTCAATCTTTCTCAAAACCATATTTTTGAGGAAGAATAAGCTACTCATCTGATAAGGTCCTATGCAGAATTTTGGCATGTAAGGCATGCAAACGCACGTTAAACGATTTATATCGGGAAAAATGATAGATAGCCTTACTTGCTCCATTTAAACCCCCTCCCTTCTTGGAAACGTCTCCTACCAAGAAGGAGACCTTAAAATCAAGGTTAAGAATCTTTGAAATCAGATAGATATATTTGTTAAAAACATATTATTAAGCTGAAATGAAGAAAAAACAAAAATGAGAAAGAACAACTAAAATTCCTTCTTCTTCTTTCTTATCACTGCGGGTATTATTAACATCAGAACAAAGGAGACAATCATTAAGAGATTCGATGTGTAACTTGTTTTTTTTGGAATTTCAAGTGCTGTAAAAAACAAAACTATTTCATTGTTACCTTCACCAATTTCGTCTACAATATCATTGATATCAATATTTACGGTAATATTGTAAGCTCCAGATTCAGAAACTGACCAGTTATACTGAAATTCATATGATTCTCTCACATCTAGTGCAGGAACATCAAAAGTTTGAAGCACACTAGAATCGCTTTCTATTGTTGCTGCTGTTGTTTCAGAAATGTTTTGTTCTCCTATGTTGGTGACTCTAATTTTTATTTCTTGAGTTTCATTGTAATATTCTGTATACTTGTTTTGAACAACTTCTACTCTAAGATCTGGTTTATCTTCTTTATTGAAAGTAAATTCATCTAATAGACTATAATCTGTTCTGTAAGCTCTAAAATCCAGCTGATTAGGATGTACATCTATCACTGTGAAATGATAGGTTGATTCTCCAATTATTGACTGGTTAATTCGATAATATGGATTGAAATCATAAAGAGGAGCAGCAACTGAACCTGCAACTATATAAGTAATATTATTATTTGCTAGTCTTTCATAGAAATGGTCGTGAGCACTTACAACCATAGTAATATTGTATTGCTCAAAAATTGGAACTAACAACGCTTTTATATCATCATAATCTCCATCGTTATATCTTGGCGACGAAGCAAAGGCAGGTCTGTGCATAATCACAATCTTCCATTCATAGCCATTATGTGCTTGTAAATCTGCGTGTAACCAATCTATTTGTTCATCAAATGTTCCACCGTAATCGGGTACACAACTATGCAATGCTGCAAAATGAATAGGTCCATAGTTAAAAGAATAATATTCTTCTTTTCCAGGAAGTGCAAAATTATTATAATAATTTGAATGGTTTTTTTCATGATTACCTAGTACTGGCATAAAAGGAATTTCATTCAGTAAAGGTTTAAAATCACTAAACCAATTTGTCCATTGATTTGCATCTAGACCACTATCTACAAAATCTCCTCCGAATACAGCAAAATCCGCCGATATTTGTGACATTTGCTTCGCTGAAAATGCTCTATCTGCTCGATTGTGTCGAGAATCTCCCATAGCAATAAATGTTACATGATTGTTTATGTTTTCTGTCTTAAAATTCCGATCTGAACTCCAAGACTCTCCATTACCAACTCTAAAGTGATATGCTGTATTGGGATCTAGACCTGTTAGCTCAATTACGTGATACAGTTCTGAAGATCCTATTTCCTCTAAACCATAAGAGCTATCGAGTCCATATTGTACAATAGACAAAGTGCTTTCAGATGTTTTCCAACTAATTGTCATGGTCGTGCTAGTGTCATTTTGCCAACTAAGATGTACCTCTTTGGGATAAATTTCTGCAGCTGATACTTGAAAGAACTGGACTGAAGCTGGCATTATAAAAATCGATATTAATGTAATAACAAGTAATTTTCTTTTAGTACTCATCAATTAATGTAAAAATTTACACATTTTAAAGTTTACTTACCATTTTAAAAAGAGTAGATGCAAAAAGTGAGAGGTGAGAGGTGAATGTTATTCTTGATTTCCCATTGTTGTTGTAGATAATTTTCGTCTAAGTCTTCTATTGGTAATTCCTGTATTCAGTTTTCGGACACCCCATAAAACAAAACCAGATAAAAGTCCAAAGAAGCCAATTACTATGAAAACACTAAATATTGTTGGGATGAATATTGGAGCCATTGTTATCTAACACCTACCCAAAGAAAATCATATACATTTTTAAACTTTTATGTTGGAGAATTAATGTCGCTAGTTTATGATTATCAAGTTATTTGATTCATTTATATGAACATCTACTCGCATTTTGTCAGGTGATTCAAGTATTAGCTCCCCAGTATTAGAAATTCCTCTGCATAAATACACTTCAGATTTGTACGAGTGTTTTTTATTCATGTTGAGTGAGTTCATTTTAAACAAAGAAATTATTTTCTCGTGATTCTCTTCCATTATTAAATTAACATATTCAAATATAAATTCTGAGAGGATGTTAGTGAATTCATTTTTCTGAATTTGAATTCCAGTAACTTCTTCTAAACTAGTAGCTCTTAACCGTTCAAAAGCTAGAGTATTTTCTTCTTTTAACTCAATATTAATTCCTATTCCCAATAGCAAATATTCTGAGTGTAAAGATACTAACTCAAGTAAAATTCCACCTAATTTTCTAGTTTGAAAAACTATGTCGTTTGGCCATTTTACTAAGATTTCAGGTCCATATTTTTTCTTAATAGTTTGTTGAATAGCTAGAGCTGCAGCATAGTGCAAGAAGCTATACTGTTTTGGTTGCAATTTGGATGATAGTGGGAATGCAAAAGTACCATAGAAACCTCCCTCTGGTGAAAACCAGTCTGAATCCTGCCTTCCCCTCCCCTCTATTTGCTGTTTAGCCACAACTAGAATTGGGTGATCTATATCATTCTGAAGGTGCTCAATTATTACATCCATTGTTGAAGATACCTTTTCATAATGAACAGTGTTCATATAACCTATTCTGTATGTCACAAGACCGCATCAGAATTGGTATGTTATAAAGTTTCTTTCATTATTTTGTCATGAAAGAAGATGAGTTTTTATTCAACTGTATATAAGCAATACTAATGTATCAGAATCATAAGAATAGTGCTAGTGATAGAGAAAAAAAGATCTATTCTAAACTCCATGATAAGAGAAAAAAAAGTTTGGAAGGAGGGGGAGAAAAGAGGGTTAAGAATCAGCATGAAAAAGGCAAACTTACAGCAAGAGAAAGAATTGAATTACTTGTTGATGAGAACTCTTTTGTCGAAATGGATTCTTTTGTTACACATCAATCTACAAAGTTTAATCTTAAAAACAACAAGCCATTAGGGGATGGAGTAGTAACAGGTCATGCCACTATTGCTGAGAGACAAGTTTTCATTTACAGTCAAGATTTCACAGTTTTTGGAGGAAGTCTAGGGAGAGCTCAAGCAACAAAAATTTGCAAATTAATGGAGCTTGCAATTAAAACTGGAAATCCAATTATTGGAATATTGGATTCAGGTGGAGCAAGAATTCAAGAAGGAGTTGCATCATTAGCTGGTTATGGAGATATTTTCTTCAGAAATATTCAAGCATCTGGAGTGATCCCTCAGATTTCTATTATTCTTGGACCATGTGCAGGAGGAGCGGTTTACTCGCCTGCTTTAACAGATTTTGTTTTAATGAATAAAGAAAATTCATTTATGTTTGTTACTGGTCCAGAAGTTGTAAAAGCTGTTACAGGGGAGGAAATATCCTTTTACGATTTAGGAGGAAGTGGTGTTCATAGCAAGAAAACAGGTGTAAGTCATTTAGTTGGTGAAAGTGAAGAAGAAACTTTGGACTTAGCTAAAAAACTACTTTCTTTTCTACCTTCAAACAATTTGAATGATCCTCCATTTGACCCAGAAGTAAGAGACGTAAGTGAACAGATCTCGCTTCGCGAATTAATACCAGATGAAGAGAATGAACCTTATGATATGAAAAGCATCATAGGAACAATTGTTGATTCTGATAGTTTTTTAGAATTGAATGAAGATTGGGCTAAAAACATCATAGTAAGCTTCGCTAGAATGCAAGGATTTGCTGTAGGAATTATTGCAAATCAACCTCTTTTCTTGGGAGGAGCAATTGATTATAATGCTGCAGATAAAGCTTCTAGATTCATTCGCTTTTGTGATTCTTTCAACATCCCAATATTGACATTTGTTGATGTTCCTGGTTTTCTACCAGGTGTCAAACAAGAACATGAAGGGATAATCAGACATGGTGCAAAACTACTCTACGCTTATTCAGAGGCAACCATTCCAAAGATTTCTATTATTGTACGAAAAGCATATGGAGGCGCTTACATAGTGATGAGTTCCAAGCACCTAGGAACAGATATTAATCTAGCTTGGCCTTCAGCTCAGATAGCTGTTATGGGAGCAGAAGGGGCAGTTCGAATTCTCTATAGAAACAGATTGAAAGAAGAAGAGGAACCTGAGAAAGTTCTAGAGGAATTCACTCACAAATTCAAAGAAGAATTTGCAAACCCTTACCAAGCAGCAGAATTAGGTTATATTGACAAAGTAATTTTTCCCGAAGAAACTAGAAGTGAAATTGTTGCTTCTTTACATTTACTTCAAAATAAGAGAGAACAGTCTCCCAAAAGAAAACATGGAATTTCTCCTGTTTAAGGTGTTATAGATGAAAACTAAGAAACAATTAGAAAAAGAACTTAGATTAAACGAAATAATATGGGGTTATTCTCCAAAGGGAATAAGTAATCCTAAATTAGCGATTGAACTTTCATTGAAAGGTGGAATTGGTTTAATCGATCTTGAAGGATTAGAAGAAAGTGTTTCGAAAGAAATAATTGAGACTTGTTCAAGTAAGATTCCTTCTGACAAACTATGGGGAGTTCGATTCCCTGATGTAGAATCTTTATCGGTTCTGTCTGAAGTAGACTCAATACCTATTGGAATTATAGCTTTTGAAATAGGACAAGATGATTTAGTAAAACTAGTTTCAAAGCTTAAATGGAAAGTTGCTGAAGTTGTAAATTTAGATGAGGCTCAAGAAAGAACAGACTGGGTAGATTTCTTTTTAGTAAAAGGGTTTGAATCAGGAGGGAAAATAAGTGATCAAACATCTTTTATTTTGATTCAAGAATTCAATAAAGCTGGATTTCCTTTTATTATTCAAGGAGGTTTTGGTGTCTACAACATAGTTACAGCTATAGTAGGGGGAGCACTAGGCGTAGTTCTAGAAGGACAACTTTTTCTTCTTCCTGAATGTCCCCTTAGTTTGTTGACCAAAGAATACCTCGAAAAGCTTGATGAGAACGATACATACATCGCAGGAGAAAGCTATTCTAACAAATACAGATTGATAGGTAAAATTGCTAATAATTCTATTCGAGAATTAAAGAAATTTGAGAAAGAAAACTCTGATAAAGGAGAAGAAGGACTACTAGAATTTTTGAAACAACTCTCAAGTAAATCTCATTTCTTTGATTCAGAAGAAATGAAACATTCATTCTTGCCTTGTGATATAGGTTTAAGTTTTGCTCCCTTTATAAAAGAAATTTTCGATGATTTAAGATCATTTCTAACTTCAATTCAAGAAATCATTCAAGAACAAGTCAAAACAGTTTCAGCTAACTGGCCATTTGAAGAAGAAAGCGAATTTGCAAAAAGCCTAGAAATTAAATTTCCTATCATTCAAGGTCCTATGGCCAATATTACAGATAAGACTGATTTTGCAATAAAAGTAGCAGAAGAAGGGGCATTGCCAGTTTTAGCTATGGGAGGACTCTTGATAGAAGAAGCTGAAGAACTATTCGCAGAATTCAACTCGAAATTTCCCAAAAACCAGAATTATGCAGGAGGTATTATCGGTTTAGAGGTGATGAAAGAGAGACGAGAAGCTCATATCTCTCTAATGGCTAAGAACAAAACTCCCATCTGTCTAATTGCAGCAGGATCTATTCAACTAGCAACTAGAATTCAAAAAATGGGGATGAAAACTATCATTCATACTCCAGCTTTAAGCTTATTCAAGGAAGCCATAAAATATGGTCACAAACATGTTATTTTAGAAGGCTCTGAATGTGGGGGACATATAGGCATTTTTACATCTTTAACTCTCTGGGAATCAATTTTACAGTATCTCAGTAAAAATGCAAATCAGATATCTGAAAAAACCAATGTTGTATTTGCTGGTGGTATTGGAGATGAACTTGGAGCTGCTATGATAGCTGGAATGATTGGAAATCACCTAGATTTGATAAATCCTGGGATTCAGATGGGAACAGCTTATCTTTTCACTGATGAGATTGTAAAAACAAAAGCTCTCACTTCATTATATCAAGAAAAACTTCTTGATTCAAATATCACTAAAGTCATAGGTTCTACAGTTAATACACGTGCTCGCGTTATACCCTCTGAATTTGTATCTCAAACAATTGAAAACGAACGAATTTGGATTAAAGAAGGGTTACCTATCAGCGAAAGAAAGAAACTCTATGAGAAAGATAATCTGGGAGCTCTCAGAATTGCTGCAAAAGCCGAGATTTGGAATGAGGATTATGTACCAGAAGGAGATTTAACACAATTTAATTTAGTTGATGAAAAAGACCATATTTCTTTAGGATGTTTCATGGCAGGCGAAATTATCAGTTTGAAGCGTAATGTTGTTCAGATTAAAGATCTTCATTATGATATCGTAGTATCTGGAAAAGAACTATTCAGAAATACAAGAAATTCAATTGAAAGGATGTTAACAAGAGATGTGGTTATTGATGTTCCAAAAATTCAAATTTCGGAATTATCATCAAAAAATAGAATCGCGATAATTGGTTTAGGATGTATTTTTCCAGACTCTGCAAATATTAGTGAATACTGGGCTAATATAACTTCCAAAAAATATTCAATTACTGAGGTTCCAGATTCAAGATGGGATAAAAACATCCATTTTGACGAAGATAAAACAGCTCAAAATAAAAGCTATTCTAAAATAGGGGCTTTTGTAAAAGATTACAAATTTAATTCTATCAATTATCGAATTCCACCTAAAATAGCAAATAGTATGGATGAAGTTCAAAAATGGTCTCTTGACGCTGCAAAACAAGCTTTAGATGATGCAGGTATCTCTACAGATGGAAAGAATAGACTTCCAATTGCAGTAATTATTGGTAATGCTTTAGGTGGTGAAAATCAAAGAACAACTAACAGAGGATTATTTGTTCCTGAATTCCTTTTTGAGCTAGAAAATAATGCAGTTTTCAAATCACTTGGTGAAGAAGAACAGAATTCCCTCTTACAAAATCTAAAAGAAAATTATGATGAAAAATATCCTTCAATTACTGAAGATTCAATGCCTGGAGAATTGTCTAATGTTATATCCGGTCGAATTGCTAATGTGTTTAATCTTACAGGTAAGTCTATGACTACTGATGCAGCTTGTGCTTCAAGTATAGCTGCTTTAGATACAGCTATTAAATCATTAACATCTGGTGATTTCGATACAGCTTTGGTAGGTGGTGCAGATAGATCTATGGATGTTGCTTCTTATGTGAAATTTAGTAAGATTGGAGCTCTCTCTGCAAAAGGTTCTTGTCCCTTTGATGAAAGTGCTGATGGTTTTGTTATGGGAGAAGGTGCAGGATTTATGGTCTTGAAAAGATTGGAGGATGCTATTAGAGATGAAAATAAAATATATGCTGTCATCCCAGCTATTGGTTCATCTTCAGATGGTAAAGGGAAAAGTATAACCGCTCCAAATCCAGAGGGACAAAAACAAGCTATTTCAATGGCTCTCCGTTTAGCAGATTTAACAATAGATGATGTTGATTACATTGAAGCTCATGGTACATCAACTATTGTAGGTGACGCTGTAGAATTAAATGTTCTAAAAGAAGTTTTTCAAGACCGTAAAAATACAAAAAAACTTGCAGTAGGTTCTATAAAAAGCCAAATAGGTCATCTAAAGGCTGCTGCTGGAATTGCGTCTCTGATAAAAACAACACTTACCATCTATAATAAGATATTACCACCTTCAATAAATGTTCAAAAACTTAACCCAAAAATTGATTGGGATAAATCAAATTTAAAAGTAAATACTGAACCCATTGATTGGAATGTAGAGAAAGGGATTCTTCGAAGAGCTGGTTTATCTGCTTTCGGCTTTGGCGGAACTAATTTTCACACAATATTGGAAGAATACTCACCTGAAAAAGTAGAATATATATTTGACGAAAGCCCTCTTCCTGTTGCTGAAACATCTGTTCTGACTTCCAAAGATGAAATATCCCTTCAAAGTATTAAACCAAAATTAAGTTTCATGTTTACTGGACAAGGCAGTCAATATTTAGGCATGGCTAAACATCTTTATGAAAATTCTTCAATTGTAGCTCAAACTTTTGAGAAAGCAGAAAAAATCTGGTACAGTTATTATAGCTATAGTCTGAAGGAAATAATATTTGGTTCGGAAAAACTATCTAATGAAGCTAATAAGAAAAGATTAACTGATACTAAATTTACTCAACCAGCTTTATTCATTGTAGATATAGCTATAGCACGACTTCTATCTGAAGAAGGTATACTACCTGATATTGTTTCTGGACATAGTCTAGGAGAATATGTGGCATTAGTGATCGCGGGTTCATTATCTTTTGAAGATGGATTAAGGGCAGTGATAGAGCGCGGTAGAGCAATGAGTAGGGCAGGAAATACTGTGCCTGGTGCGATGGCTGCTGTACTTGCTCCAATTGATATAGTGAAAGAAATAGTGGATGAAGTTAAAAAAACCTATTTGACTATTGCAAATTATAATTCAAAATCTCAAACAGTTGTTTCAGGTGATATTGAGAGTGTTGAGGAAGTATTAGAGATATCTAAGAAGAGAGGAGTAAAAGCCATAAGACTTAATGTATCAACAGCATTTCACTCTCAAATTGTCAAAAATGTAGAAGAAGAAATGGAAAAAGTACTATCAAAAATAGAATTTAAACGCCCTTCTATTCCTGTTTATAGTAATGTAACAAGCCTTCCATATCCAAATGATCCTTCATTAATGAGGAATCTTCTGGTGGAACAAATAAGTTCATCTGTACGATGGGTTGATGAAGTAGAAAACATGTATAAAGCAGGAGCTAGATATTTCGTTGAAGTTGGACCTAAGAAAGCATTATTCTCTTTTGCTAAAGATATTCTCAAAGATAAGGCTGACATAAACGTTTTCAATACTCTAAGTGCAAAGGATGATGATATCAATAAAATCAAAGATACAGTAAACAAAATCATTCAAGCTGGTTATGAAAATGGTGGAATAGATTTCAGTACTTTGGATCAAAGCTTTGAACATTCTATAGTACAAAAAGAGATACCAGTTTTTGCTTCCAAAAAATCAGATTTTGAATCATTCATTCAAAGAAACCCAAGTTTGTTAGAAAATTTCTTAAAAACAGGACATGAAATCTATACAACTTATTTGGGTAAGTCTGAAGCACCAACTGAAACCAGAAGTGTTTCTTCTTTGAGTGAAGAATTAATTGGTATTACTGGAGTTGGAATAGGGTTACCAGGAAAGAGTCAAAATGTATTTGATGACGAGAACATAGATTTGATTCTCTCTGGGCACAATTTCATCGATACTGTTGAAGATGAAATAAAGCAACAAATTCTTGATAAAAACATTAATCGATTAGTAAAATCTGCTGATGGTTCTGCATCATTTGAAGAAATAAATGATTTAACTCAAGTAATCAGTTTAGCTGGACAAATAGGCAAATTTGATCCTATCAATGATTTTGGTCTAAATGAGAAATTTTTACAATCTCTAGACATCACGTTTACTCTTGCTATTTGTGCAGGTTTGGAAGCTTTAACTGATGCAGGAATTCCTTTGGTAAAATCATCAATAACTACTACTACAGGAAAGATTCTTGAGGGAGAATGGGCTCTTCCAGAGGAGTTACAGGAAGAAACAGGGATCGTCTTTGCTTCAGCTTTTCCAGGGTATGATAATCTAATTAAAGAAATTAGTGAATATCAAGAATCTGGGGAAAAAAGAGGTTTCAGTCGGAATTTTCTATTCAAAATTCTTTCATTGGGGCATGCACAGTTTGCACAAATGATTAAGGCAAAAGGACCAAACACTCAAATAAATGCTGCTTGTGCTTCTACTACTCAGGCAATTGGCATTGCAGAGGATTGGATTAAAACAGGTAGATGTAACAGAGTTATAGTTATCGCTGCTGATGATGCAGCTGGTGAGAACTTACTTCCTTGGATTGGTTCAGGATTTTTGGTTGCTGGAGGAGTTACAACAGAAGGGGAAATAGAAAAAGCTGCATTGCCTTTTGGTAAAAATAGACATGGTCTGATTATTGGATCAGCAGCTGCAGGATTAATAATTGAAAAAGAATCTGCTTATGAAAAAAGAGGAGTTAAACCTATTGTCGACTTAATAGGTTCACAATTTACAAACAGTGCTTTCCATGGTTCTAGACTTGATGTTAAGAACATAACACAAGTATTTGAGAATTTTATTAATAAAGTTGAAAAGAATTACAATATCTCAAGAAAGGAAATTGCAGAAAATGGTATCTTTGTTTCACATGAAACTTATACGCCAGCTCGAGGAGGTAGTGCTGAAGCTGAAATTGAAGCTCTAAAATCAGTATTTGGAACAGATGTATCCAAGCTGATTATCGTAAATACAAAAGGTTATACTGGTCATGCAATGGGAGCTGGTGTGGAGGAATGCGTGGCTATAAAATCTATGGAGAGAGGTATTATTCCACCTATTGCAAATTACTCCCAAATTGATCCAGCATTTAATGGTTTAAGCTTTTCAAAAGGAGAAAATAAAAGGGCTAAATATGCAATAAGATTAGCTGCAGGTTTTGGTTCTCAGATTGCTTTTACAGCATTTAGATTGAATACTCATGAAGACCGATATGATTTGATTTATCATGAGAATTGGCTGAATCAGCTGAATGGGAGTCTTGACAGCACATTTCTAGATGGTAGAGTTCTAAAGATGAGAACAAAACCAAGAAAGATAGATTCTACAGGTGAAAAACTTGGAAGGAAACCTGTACTCCATTCGGTCGGATCAAGCAATATTCTTTCAGAACTAACCAACATTATTTCAGAGATAACTGGGTATGAGTCTAATTTAATTGAAGCTGATATGCATTTAGAAGAGGATTTAGGGATTGATACTGTAAAGCAAGCTGAGGTTTTTGGTATTGTTAGAGATAAATGGGATCTTGAATTGGATGAAACACTTAGTCTTGCTGAATTTACTTCACCAAACAAAATAGTGTCTTATATTCTGGAGAAACTTCCGCAGGATCATAAAGAAGAAAGTTCCAAGAAAACAGCTGTTTCTCAATCTATTGATGATTCCAGTCTTATAGTCCGAATAAGAGAAATTGTTTCCGAAACAACTGGATATGAACCTGATTTAATTGAATATGATATGGATTTAGAAGAAGATTTGGGAATTGATACCATCAAGCAAGCTGAAATCTTTGGGGAGATACGAGAAATATACGATATTCCTCTAGATGAAACTGTAAGCTTAGCAGAATTCAGATCAATCCAAGATATTGCTAATTACGTCTCCAAGCATGCAGTAATAGATAGTACAATCTCAAAAGATGTGAAATCTGGTTCAGAGATTAAGAAGTCAATACAGATGGAGAGAGACGTTAGAATAGATAAAATAATTGTATCACCTGCTAGCTTAAACAAAGAAAAGGCTGAAAAACTGGATTTATCAAATCTATCCTCTCTAGTAATTAACCTTGAATCGTCTAGAATAATCTCAATTTTAGAGGAATTCTCGAATAAGAATTTACAATATCATGAATACAATATTTTCAATGATTCACTTTCTGATTTGAAGGATAAGGAATTTGATTCCTTTGTTATAATTCTGCCTGATGAAAAATCTAAACCTGGTTATGTTGACCAAGAGATTTACAATAATATGTTCAAGCTATTTCAATCACTTGAATTAAATTCTAACCAAAGAATCATAGCTATTTCTTCAGAGAAATTCTTTGGATATGAGTCAGATGCAGTTCCTATATCTGGAGGAATTTCTGGATTTGTTAAAACTCTTGGATTAGAATTTGAAATGAAAGTCAAACACTTATATTCATCAAATAACAAAGAAATTCTACAAGAATTAGAGTATTGGGATAATTTTACAGAAATATCTTATCAAAAGGGTATAAGATATACACTCGTTTCCTCTGATATTACAGAAGTTATTACCAAAACATCAAAATTGGATCTTAAGAACGATGATTTGCTATTAGTTACTGGTGGAGGAAGAGGAATCACATTCAAATGCATTGAAGCTCTATGTACTATCGTCAAACCCAAAGTTGCAATTATGGGAATTGAGGATATTTCCTATTGTACTCCTGAACTTTTAGCTCTTTCTGAAGAAGAATTAAAAGAACATAAAGAAAAAATGATTGAAAATCTAAAAGCTACAGAAGAAAAAGTTACTCCTGTCATGATTGATAGAAAATGGAATAATTTCATTTTTGGCTTGGAAGTTTCGAAAAATCTTCTGAGACTCAAGAAGTTGAAAATTGAAGCACAATATCATAGAGTTGATGTGACAAAAAAGAAGGAGGTAAAAAGAGCTTTAGATGAAATTGAAAAACAAATGGAATCAAAAGTAACCCACATTGTTCACGGAGCAGGGTTGGAAGAATCTAAATCCTTCAAGAAGAAGAAATTCGATTTTTCTAGATTGATAGTATCAGTTAAGGTTGAAGGAATATGGAATATACTAAATTCTCTAGATAAAAGTAAGCTAAAGAGAGTTGTTTGTTTCGCATCTATAGCAGGAAGATTTGGTAATAGAGGACAAATAGATTATTCCTTTGCTAATGGTTATCTATCTCGTTTATGTTGGATGCTCAATCAACAAGGAATCCCAGCAATAGCATGTGATTGGTCAGCTTGGGGCGGAGTAGGGATGGCAACAAGAGGTTCAATAATGCAAATTCTAAGCTCTTTTGGAATAAATCCCATACCTTTAGAAACTGGAACTGAAGTATTTGTAAAACTATTTCTAAACAAGATTGGAAAGGAAGTTGTTGTATCAAATGGATTAGGACCATTCGAAGAAGCGCATATTCTAGATCAGCAAATCTCGAACAAAAATTACCCTATGATAAATAGTCTAGAGTATATCGATTCAAAGTTTAGAGTATATCATACTTTATCCACAGATTCAGATCTATACATGCTGGATCATCAAATACAGGATGTACCAATCTTCCCAGGTGTGATGGGTTTGGAAATGTTTTCTGAAGTATACCATCTAGTATCAAACTCAAAACCATTCATCTTGAAAGAAATTGAGTTTTCGTCTGCATTAAAACTTCCGAAAAACGTGCCTAAGAACATCTTTGTTGAATATGATTCTTCAAAAGAAGAGATGATTCTCAAATCTATCTTTATTCCGAAAAACGATGAAAAACTAAGAAGAGAAATTGAGCATTTCAAGTTAGATATAGGTAGTAATGTAAAGAAAGGAAGGAAAAGAAAATCAAGCTTCCAATCTGAAGATTCAGAATTACAATTGATGTCAAAAGAAGAAATTTATGAAGTATTCTTCCATGGAAAACGTTTCCAAGTTTTGGATAAATTACTAGATGTTTCAAAGGAAACTGCAGTTACACTTGTTAAAATTCCTGAGGATGATTTGTTCTTTGAAAGTAAAAGTAAAGTGCTGATAAATCCTCTCACCATAGAAGCAGCTCTACAAACTGCGGGGTTATATGATATAATCGTTAATAACGAATCTTCGTTACCGTCTAATATAGCAAAACTTTCAATACATAGCAATAAACAACCACATCATATTGTATCGAAATTCATTGATAAGGATACAAATTACAGCTATTTTGATGTCGAAGTGTTTGATGAAAAGGGTCGTTTAATCGTCCTTATAGAAGGTTTAGGGATGATTCATATACAGTTTTCTTTTACTGAAAATCCTGAAAGAATAAAACAACTTGAGACACTGAAAGAATACTGGCAAATCTCAACCTCTTTTTCAGACAATATGATGAAAATCATCCCAACTGCAGCTGTTTCTAATTATCTAGATACTAAACCTAAGGTAGTGATGAGATATTTATCTTCAGAAGAAAGATCATCATTTGAAAGAAAGAAAAACAAAAAAAGGAAGATTGAATATCTTTCTGGAGTGCTTGCTGCTAAAAAACTTATCAAAGAGGTAATTAAAGACGCTAAGGTTATTCAGACAACTGAAATAAGAAAAACAACCAAGGGTCAACCATACATTTACGATAAGAGGAAGAAAGAAAAGAGCAAGCTGAATCTTTCAATAACTCACTCTGGTGATTTCGCCATTGCTGCAATAGGAGAAGGTCCTATAGGTATTGATATCGAAAAGATTGAAGAAAGAAGTGAATCTTTCTACAAAGAAGCTTTTACAGAAAAAGAACTTAATCAAATTTCTTCAAATGCTGAGTTAGGAACTGTTTACTGGACAATTAAAGAAGCCATTACCAAAGCTATAGGCGAAGGATTGAATCTCAGTTTACATGATATTGAGATATCTTCAGATGAGAAGAAATCTTCTTACAAAGTAGACTTTTCAACCAAGATTGCAGAATCCCTACCATATGAGTCAAGCTCCTTTGAAATAACCAATAAGAAATTCCAAAACTATGCTCTAAGTTATTGTGAGATTAAGACAGAGGATGGAAAATGAAAATTGAATATACGGATATAAATTTTCGAAATGAAACTATCAACGGAGTTCTTTATCTACCTGAAAGCAAATATCCTGTACCTTTAGTTATACATCTAAATGGAATGCCTGGTCTTGAACCTGAAAAAGAAGGTGAAAGGTTTGCTCAGGAACTAAATTGTATTGGAATAGCCTATTATGCCTTTGATTATACAGGAGTTAGAAATAGTACTGGTCTGTTTGAATATTATTATTCTCAAGAAAATATCAATACAATAATTTCTTATCTAGTTCACCATCCAAAAATTCTTCCTACAAAAATTGCTCTTCTCGGAGAAAGTTTTGGAGGTGCTATGGCTTTGTGTCATGCAGCTAGAGATAACAGAATACAATGTTTAGCAATAAGATCTCCAGTTTATGATACCAAAAAAATACCAAAGTTAAAGATATTTGATGGATTGTCTCTAATGTGGAAATTAGATAAACAAATGCGTTTTCCTAAAGTGAATTTGAAATCATTTTTCGAAAAACAATCTTCACATTATAATCCTGATAAACTAGTAGAACAGCTTAACTGTCCTATACGAATGATTACTGGAACAAAAGACGAGATTTTAGATGTAGAAGAAATTGAAAAGTGGTTCAAAAAACTTCCAGTAGATTTGGATAAAGATTTCCAAATTATTGAGAATGCTGATCACAATTTTTCAGACAAAGTTCATTTCCAAAAAATGAAAAATTATGTAATTGATTTCTTTAAGCAATGTTTGGTTAATTAGGCGAAATCTCAAACTCCAGAAGCTTCTGATCTTGTTCAACAAGGGTATTTTCCTCAACACAAATCTTTTTCACTATTCCCTTATCTGGAGAGAAAATCCGATTTCGCATTTTCATTGCTTCTAAAATCATAAGTTCTTGATTTTTATCCACAGTATCTCCTTCCTTTACTAGTATTTGCGCTATTTTACCTGGAATTGGTGCTTTAAGGTTAATTTTTTTCTTCTTCTGAGAACCATTGTTAATGACTCGTTTTGGAATGAATGGTTTAATTGAGATATCAACATTTTCACCATCTATTGTAAAATCTTTAGAAGAAACTTCTACTGTAAATGTGTGATCATTCACGGTGACTTTGTAAACAGAATTAATCTCTTGATCAACCGATGTGGAGAAAATTTCTCCATCTATACTTAAATCCCCATTTGGGAGGATTTCAAAAATATATTCGTGATTTCGATAAGTCACTCGCTTTTTCAAAATAAAAACTCCAGTTTAAAGATAATTTTTTTGTCGTTCACGTTTACTTTGCTCTCTCCATCTGTTAGTTCCATTAACTGATTCATCTAATTTGATTGGTGACAATTGCTGTTTTGATTTATTGATGCTTTGAGTTTTTAATATTGCTGCAAGCTTCAGTTTCTCATAATGTGACAAGATTTTTGTAATTTTATTTTTCTCTAGAAAATCAGTTGTTATAATTCTCTGCTGAAATTCAGGTGATGCAATGATAGCGTTATGAAGAGCGATATTTGTTGTAACTCCGGAAATTGAGAGTTCGTTCAAAGCTATTCTTGATTTAGTTATCGCATCATTTCGATTGTTGCCTTTGACAATTAGCTTACCCATTAAAGAATCATAACTATTTGGAAAAACATACTCAGGATAAATAAAGGTATCAAAACGAACTTCATTTCCTCCAGGGACGTTTAATCCAGTAATTCTTCCTGATTGGGGATAAAATGATTTCAGAGGATCCTCTGCATTGATTCTAAATTCTATAGCATGCCCATTAAACTTTATATCTCTTTGATTTATAGATAATTCCTCATTGCTTGCTATCTTAAGCTGTTCTACAACTAAGTCAATTCCTGTGATCATCTCAGTAACAGGATGTTCAACTTGAATTCTTGGATTGATTTCATTAAAGAAAATATTATCATCTTTCCATAGAAATTCTGCAGTTCCAGCATTCCTATATTCAATCTTTTCAGAAAGATTGCAAATCTTGTCACCCAAGCTATTTCTTCTGCGAACAGAAAGAAAGGATGGAGCTTCTTCAATGATTTTTTGATAAGAACGTTGGATGGAACATTCTCTATCTCCAATATGAATTGAGTTCTGATGATTATCAGCTAGAAATTGTATTTCAACATGTCTAGGAGAGGAAATATATTTCTCAATAAACACTTTATTATTTCCAAAGAATTTATCAGCGATTGTTTGACAACCTAACAAACTTATTTCAAGAGCTTCTGGATTTTCAACTATCTCCATCCCTCGTCCTCCTCCTCCGAAAGCTGCTTTTATGATAATTGGATATCCTATATTTTCAGCAATTTTTTCTGCTTCAGATAGTGTCGATACATAACCATCAGAACCAGGAATTGTTGGAATACCAATTTCCTTTGCTATTCTCTTTGATTCAACTTTGTCGCCCAAATTCCTTAGAATTGTAGGAGATGGTCCCACAAATACAATTCCTTCCTTCTCAACCCTCTCAGCAAAATCTGGATTTTCACTAAGAAAACCGTAACCTGGATGGATTGCATCTGCACCAGAAACTAAAGCAATTTCAATTATTTTTTCTACATTCAGATAAGTTTCTTGTACTGTACCCTTGCCAAGACTATATGCTTCATTAGCCATTTTTACATGGAGTGAAGTAGAATCTTCTTTAGAAAAAATAACTATGCTTTTGAGGTTAAGTAAACGACATGCTCGAATTATTCGAACAGCTATTTCTCCACGATTGGCTATAAGCACTGTACCAAGCATGAAACTATAAACTCTTGACATTTATATAAAATCTTTGCTTATTCAAAATCTTTTTTCTGAAATAAAGCGTAGAAGGCTTCTAATTCATGAATTTAATACTTCTATCAGGAGTTATTGTTTTAGCTTTTAACATGTTTTTCCATCGTTCTGTTAAATTAATAAAGGCAGTTTCTGTACTATTATCTGGTTCAAAACTATCCTCTAATTGTAAGTTAAAGAATTCTAAGTTCAAAGTTTTTTTATCAAATTTAACCTCTGTTCTACCAATGAGTTTGCCTTGGAAAAGTAATGGGTAAACATAGTACCCCCACTTTCTATCTTTAGGAATTTTATAAACTTCCCAAACATAATCAAAATCAAATACTTTCAGAGTTAAATCTCTGTCCCAAATTAAAGGATCAAGCGGAGCTATAGCTCTCATATTATCATCTAAGTCTTCTTTAAGAAAATCTTTCCAATTATGGGGAACAGCTACGCCCCATTGTTCTCCTTCTGTTTTCAAAATGTGAGAGGCCTTATCAGAATAATTTGTTCTAAACCATTTTGGTGAGATTCTTTTCCTTTTTCCAATTAGTAATGAACCAGTTTTTGAAATTGAAACCTTGCCTAGAGTAATCAAAGGATAAGATTTCTGTTTGATAAGAAATTTCTTATAACTAATTTCTTCATGTGTTAAATCTGTCTTTTCTAGTATTTCTGAGTCGAAATATTCCTCAGTTAAATTGTAAATTTTTCTCCAGTTTTCATCTCTATCAGAAATAACTGCTTTTCCTAGAAGCCACAACATCTCAAGAACCATGCCTGCTAGATTACTAGTCTTCCAAAAGGAGAAATCTGGTTTTATGTTTGCCATTTCTCCAATATCTACAGCTTTTGATGGACCATTTTCAGAAAGGAATTTGACCGCTTCATCAAGAATTCCTACATGCAATTTTTCAATTTTCTCTATTCGCGACTGATAATATTTGTGTAAAAATTCCTTCTTCATTTGAGGTAAGAATATAGGAAAATGCTCTTTGGAAATAGCCATTAAGTTTGGGTAATATGCTTCAAAAACCAATTTATTAGGGTATACAGTCTTCTGAAATTTGTTTATATCATAGCTACTAATTCTGCTCTGAAAAAATATATCGTGATTTCTTCCAGCTGGGTTTAAAGGATCGAGTTGGACCATAGCTTGTTGTCTGATTACATGTGGAATAGAATCATTATCTTCTCCTTGCCATCTGTGAAGATGAGTTCCTACAACTGCTACTTTTTGTATATCACTAAGAGATATTTCATGTATGTTGTAATCAGAGATATAAATCACCAGCTGGGCAAATTTGACATTCTAGCACTTATTTTTAAATATAAAAAGAAAATGGAAAAGAAGAGAATTATTTTTGAGTCGAGATGTTTATACCACTTGTTTTGATTTTTGGTGTTAGCATATAACCGTTTGATAATTCTAGATCTTTAGTCATTCCTTCAATATTCATTAACATCTCAAAGATGTTTCCTCCAATTGAGACATTCATCAAAGGTTCCGCTAATTCACCATCCCTAATCATCTGAGCTCCTGTAGATAAGTATCTAATTTTGTTTGTCTTTTGTTTAAATCATAGAGTTTAGATCTATATTTCCAATGCTTGAGAGGATAATCGAACATTTTCTCTGCAACTTCAAAAGCTGAATCTATACTATCAAAAACCTTGTATTTTCTTTTCATTGCTTCTCTTACAGCTAATCTGATAACCCAAACCCCTAGTGGGAATCTGTATTCGTCAGAAATTTCTCTTAAAACGATTGCTTGAGATTGTCTCTTGATCTTAAGTAAATATTCAGTTACACCTAATCTTGCAGCATAGTAAGCCCCAGTGATGTTTGAGGCATAATCTGTACGACCATTATACCCTTCCCAATCTTCGACTGCTATATCTTTATCACTAGGATTCATGAAAGCTCCTCTGAACCAAGTTTCTATCATCTCATAAGACCAAACATCTGGAATTAGAATAATAACAAATCTATTTCCAAAGAAGTTGTAGGTAAAAACCCTAAATTCTCCTAATTCTTGAAGAAGTTTTACCTTCTCTACATTTTGTTTTGAAAGAATATCATCT
Source organism: Candidatus Heimdallarchaeota archaeon (assembly GCA_021399345.1). Lineage (GTDB taxonomy): Archaea > Asgardarchaeota > Heimdallarchaeia > Heimdallarchaeales > Heimdallarchaeaceae > UBA460. The sequence goes on along the minus strand of JAAFKI010000199.1, from coordinate 12,844 downwards.
ACAGCTGTTATACTCCATCTGGTTGGAACAAGTTTGCGATTATCCTTTCGTCCTATCATACCAGCTGAAAAGACTCTGGTAATAGTAGTTTCATCTAATTTCTCTTTCCCCATATAGGTGACAGCATCTGTAGCTAATAGATCTGTATCATAATAGCTCTTTTCAATAGCATTAATCGGAGATTGATTTTCTGTTATGTCTAATGTTTTTATAGGAACTATAGGTCCGTGTGGAGCCATTCTCTCATCAAGACTAATTCTAGGGATAATCTTTCTTTCAAGTTGAACTTCTACATCAATAGCTTTTTTTCCTAAAAGCAATTCTTGACTTTTTTGAACAATATCTGAATCAAGAGGTCGCTTGACATTAATTTTAGCATGAGTTCTCATAAGAGAAATACGCATTTTTACAATATCTTCTTGAGACTTCTTCAACCAATTTCGAGAGTTGTCAATGACATCAGAAGCAACTCTATTTGCAGTTAACATGGGACCTGCATTTATTCTAGGATACCCTGTCCATCCAACAAAGAAGGAAGGGGGAGAAAAGGTTTCATCAAGATTCTGGATTTTGGGCTGCTCAATACTGTATTGTTTTGACCAGTTCTGTAATAAAGGGCATGATTTCCTCCCGCATAAACCTCTGGAAGTTTTGCAAATTACACATAATTCGAAATTAATATCAGAATTATCATCCATACTGGTCAGAATAACTGAATTTTTTTTACTATTAAAAGCTGATGTAGATAATATAATGTTGAAAAAAGGCAACACTTTTATTCTTCTTTACGTTAAAATTATATTATGAGTTATCTTGAGAATGAAATACCTGATGAAGATGTTCTAATCAAAGATTTAGATAAAGGTGAATTTGGTTCTAAATTACTCTTTTTAGGTTTAGCTCAAACAGGCAAAACTTCGATAATTCAGGTTGTTTTCGAAAATAAAGCTCCTGAAACAACTTCAGAAATACCCGCAACTGTTGGAGTAAGAAGAAAATTGGTGGATTTTTCAGACATTTCTCTGAATGTTTACGATGTAGGTGGACAAATAACCTACTTAGAAGAAGCTTTTGTTGATTTGCGTGAGAGTATATTCTCAAGGATTAAAGCTCTGTTTTTTGTAGTGGATTCTTCCAAACATGACGATTTCGAAACAGCAAAGATGTATTTTAGAAGAGCTATTGGGAATCTTAATGAATATAGCCCTGAAGGAAAGACTGTTGTTTTAGCTCATAAAATGGATTTAATTCCAATAGAAGTAAGAGCGAAAGCAGTTAGTACTATATCTGAAATTTTCGAATTGGAAGATTATTCAGAAGTACAAATATTTGAAACTTCAATTTTTGAAGATTCTTTACTAAAAACAATAGAAAAAACTTTGAAATAGAAAAAATGAAAAAACAAAAAAAGTTAACAAAGTTAAATCTTTTATCTATTATTCCTTCTTCTTATTGTTGTAAACCCTGCAAAACAGATTATACAAGCTAATGAAATTACAAGGGTAGAGTATGTTTTACTTGTATTAATTTCAGTGACAATTTCTATTTCTGCAATGTTTGCTTCAACAGCATAATTATTATAGCAATCTATAATGGAAACATCAAGAGAATAGTTGCCATCTGATGTAAAACTAATAATTTCCGAGAAAATATATTCGTTTGATGTTTTATATAATGATTCACTTTTGATGAAAGTTGTCTGGTTGTCTTCTAATATCTGATAGATCATGATTGTAACTTTGTTTACTGAGCTAGCATCAATTGTTTCTACTGTAACATTACACTGTTTATCTTCTAGCTTTTCGATGGTTATATTGACAAAAGAAGGTGGTGTTTCCTCATAAAAACCTAATACATCTGCTATTGTCTCCACTAAATTATTATGGTAACCATATTGAGCTGTAATAAATTGGCCATCAATAACAACAGTTGAATCCACATATGTTCCCCCTGCAGCTTCTACTATTGTTTCGAGTCCTTCATATCCTGTAATTTGTGTGCCATTGACGATATCTGCAGCAGCAAAGATATATGCGCCACCACAAACAGAAGTCATTAGAAGACCTGCATTGTACGCATTTTGAACAAGAGTGAAAGCTTCAGCACTGTTTTCCCCTTCAGAAATTGTCTGAGCAGCCCAGCCTCCAGCTATATAAAAAATATCATAATCGTTAACATCAACTTCAGAAACAGTAATGTCTGTGTAGAGTCTCTTTCCACTTAAATATACAGAACTAACAAAACCTGTATATGTAATTTGACACTCTAAATTAGTTAAATAATTAACAACTCCAAAAAAATCAGTTGTGGAAAGTTCAGGATGGAGTATTGTTAATACATTGACTTCACTCATGGTTTCACTTGTTACATGTGATACTTCATTAGATTTAAGGAATAATATTAGAAATATAAGCAAGAATGGTAATGTTATTTTCCTGTATTTATGCATCTCAATCATTAAACCAAAATTAGATGCACTTATATTTCTTTTGGCTAAATATCCCCTCTAACCCTCTCTGATGATAGAAAACAAGATTATTGGTTCAAAATAATTTTATGAAACATCTATTTTTGAAGAAACTTTAATGGACACTGCAGCGAAAGCTCTTGGAATATAATTATTATCTATACGAATACTAAAATAGTAAATTACAGTTTCTTGAGATATGCCAAAAGAACCTACTTATCCTATGTTGTTCTTAAGAACAAATGATATGAAAAAAACTAGAAATTTCTATGAAAATATACTCAAATTTCCAATAGCTTTAGAGCAAAGTGGATGTGTTGTATTTAAAATAGGAAAATATGGTTATTGGGGTTTCTGTAAAACAGAAAAAGAGATAGAAAAACCTGAACAAGTTTGCTTGACAGTAGTTGTTGAAACAAAAGAAGAAGTTGATGAGTGGAACAAATATTTAATTGAAGAAAACGTTACACCAACGAGAGACCCTCAAGAAACAGCTCAATATAAGATTTACAACGCTTTCTATACTGATCCTACAGGTTATACTTTAGAAATACAAGCTTTCTCTTTGGAAGGGCGACCAGAAGGGCATGAAGATTTTGGAATATGATGCAATTGTGAGTGATTAGAATGAAGAGAGTAACTGGAATAGGAGGCGTTTTCTTTAAATCAAAAGACCCGGAGAAACTTAAACAGTGGTATGTTAAGCACCTAGGGGTTCCGGTTGCTGTAGAAGGATCAGACGAATCCTACGTCATCTTTAATTGGGAAGATCAAGCAAATAATAAAAGGAAGGGATATACTCTCTGGGGACCATTTAAGGAGGATTCAGGATATTTCAAGCCTAGTGAAAAAAACTACATGTTCAACTTCACTGTAGATAACCTTGACAAAATACTCCAAACTTTGAAAGAAGAGGGAGTCTACGTTTTCGAAGAGAGAGAAGAACATCAAGAAGGGAAATTTGGTTGGATTATGGATCCTGAGGGTAATAAGATAGAATTATGGGAACCACCAAAAAAATAATCCCCTTCTATTTCTTTCTTTAAAGAATTCCATGACTTTTGGAATAAATTTTTAATACTTCATTTTCCACTTAACTAAAGGTGTTATTATGGTTATCAAGGAATTTACATACAAAGTCCCTGAAATGTCTAAAGGATATGCGAATCAAACTCTTTACATTAATTTAGATAATTATGAGATTAGGACTGAAGAAGTAACAGATGATATGAAAAAGAAGTTCACTGGAGGAAAAGGGTTTGATTTATTTCTCATGTGGAAATATCTTCCTAGATATGAGAGAACAGAATGGGATGATTCAGCTAATGTTTTGTGCATTGCGGGGGGACCTTTAGGTGGTACTACTAACTTTCCTGGATCTGGAAAGAGTATAGTAACTGCTATATCTCCTCTTACAGGTTTAATAATTGACTCTAATGTCGGAGGTTATTTCGGACCTTATGCAAAGCATTCAGGTTTTGATGCTATTGCTATCCAAGGAAGAGCTGACAAAGAGGTTTACATCTACATTGACGGTGAAGAAGGAAAGATAACAATTGAAGAAGCTGAAGAACTTCCTTCAGAAACCTACAAGATTGGAACGATTCTTACAGAAAAGCATTGTGGAGAAGAAAAATTCAAGCGAGATGTTTCGGTTGTTTCAGCAGGACCAGGAGCTAAAAATACTCGATGTGGCTGTTTGAATTTTAGCTATTATGATCCGCGAAGAGGATATGTAAGATACAAACAAGCAGGACGAGGTGGAACTGGAACGGTCTTTAGAGACAAAAAACTGAAAGCTCTTGTTGTCAAAAAAATAGGTGTTGTTACTAGAACTAATAATCCAGCTGACCCAGAAGCATTGAAAGAAGTAGGTAAAAAGCACACTAAAGAAATGATAGATCTTGACCCCAAACAAAATGAAATGAGAATGGTAGGTACAACTCACCTTGTACCTATAATGAACGAGTATGATTTATTACCAACTAAAAACTTCAAGTATGGACGCGATCCTCAAGCAATAAAAATTGGTTCTGAAGTATATAGAAAACTTTTCTTGAAAGGTCCTGATCCATGTTGGAAAGGTTGTGCGGTTGCATGTACACACGGTGTTAATGAATTTGAACCAAAAACTGGACCTTATGCAGGTAAGAAGGTTTCAGTGGATGGACCAGAGTATGAAACTATTGCTGGTGTTGGCTCAAATTGGTATGTTTGGGATCCTGAAGATATTATTGAAACAAACTTCTATTGTGATAATTATGGATTAGACACAATTTCTATAGGAACAGGGATTGCCTTTGTTATGGAATGTTATGAATATGGCATTCTAGATAAGGAGAAAACTGGAGGGCTTGAGCTCAACTGGGGAAATCAAGAAGCTGCTATGGAACTAATTCATCAAATGGCAAGGAATGAAGGTTTTGGGAAGATTGTAGGTCAAGGCATTCTAAGAATGAAGAAATACTTTGCAGAAAAATTTGGTGGAGATTCTAAATTGCTAAATGATATTGGTATGGAGTCTAAAGGTTTGGAGTTTAGTGAGTATATGACTAAAGAATCTTTAGCTCAGCAGGGTGGATATGGGTTTGCACTCAAAGGAGCGCAACATGATGAAGCTTGGTTAATCTTTGAAGATATGGTTAGAGGGAATCTTCCAACTTTTGAGAAAAAAGCAGAAGCACTACATTGGTTCCCAATGTGGAGAACCTCATTTGGACTTCTGGGGTTATGTAAGCTACCTTGGAATGACATTGTTCCTGAAGATAATAGAGATTTTGCAGCAGGAAAAATACGCAAGGAGGGGGCATTTGTTCCAGATGATTTAGCTGATCCTGCAAAAATTCCTGAACACGTTCAAAATTATGTTACATACTATACAGCTGTAACTGGTAATGAGATTGATTCAGTAGAATATATCCGTATGAGTGAAAGAGTTTACAATTTCCAAAGAACACTTAACTTAATGCTCCTTCCACCTGGTGTAAACTTCAGAGATCTAGACTCTATCCCTTATAGAGCAATGGGTCCGGTAACAAAGGAAGAATTTCTATCACGTGAAGAAGAGTATTATTCCAAACAATTGAAAGAGGAGATCGGAGTTAATCCAGATGAAATGAGTATTTCAGAAAAGATGAATACTATTCGGAAATTTAGAGAAAGCAATTATGAGAAACTCAAGAACGCTGTTTATAAAAGAAGAGGATGGGATAAAAACGGTGTGCCAACTAAAAAGAAGATCAAAGAACTAGGTATGGATTATCCTGAGATTATTGAGCTAATTGAGCAAAATCAATAATCGGATTTTTTCTCTTTTTTTCAATTTTTATTCATTTTTCACATACTTAACTTAGTTAGAATATTTTTCTTTCGTGGATATCTGTACTAGGAATATGCTAAAGGTTAAATAGTTCGTTTCAACTTATGCTTAAACTAGAAGTGTTAGTGGGGAAGAAAATTTCTAGCACTTCTAGGTAATGGGGTAATACCAAAATGAGTTTCTTAGCGAATCTATTTTCTAGGACAAAAATGGAAAAAAAAGCTAAAGTACTAATATTAGGTTTAGCTTCTGCTGGAAAGACTACTCTGACTAAATATCTAAGATACGGTGAATTTGTTTCAGATACAATCCCAACAATAGGGCAAAATATCGATTCTTTGGAACATGAAGGATGGAAAATTACAACCATAGATGTAGCGGGACAACAAGATTTCCGCTTTTTGTGGGATGCACATTATCCAGGAACTTCCGCAGTCATCTTTGTTATTGACGCAGCTGATATTGAAACTTTACCTGAAGCACGAGATATTTTCAAGACTCACGTTTTCAATAACCCTGCCCTTCAAAAAGTTCCAGTATTAATTTTAGCAAACAAACAAGACCTTCAAGGTGCGGTAGAAGCTCCTCTTCTAATACAATTATTGGGATTACATCTTGAAATGCATGATCGAACCTTTGCTGTATTTGACTCAAGTATCTTATATGGTAGAGGTGTTGTTGAAGCTTTTGGTTGGATTGTTAATCAGTTGGAAATGAAGGATTAATTCATTTTTTCTCTCTTTAAATTAATCATGTATATTGAGTCATTATTGAGTTTCTCAACTTTGAACATAAATGGTATACATCAAATCTATAAACTTCTTCTGTTTACTAATCAGTATCCAACTTTCTGACAATGAGTATCTTGCTTTAGTTTGACAATGATGAAACTTTAAAAACTATTCAAAGTTTGAGTAATTATGAAAAAAGCGTTAAAGATTTTCTTTATTGTATTTATTCCTCTTATACTTGGTATTGCAGCTTTTGGAGGTACAATACTTTACTCGTACTTGCAAGTAGATTATTCAGTTGGTAGTCCAGCTGTAACATTTGATATCACACCAGATTTTGTCGAAGGATATATCGGTTTTATAACTCTAACAACTCCTGCTGAAATAAGTAATAATGGGGTTTACTCAATAAGAGATCTGAATATTACAATTATAGTCATTGGTGCAAATTTTTCATTATCCTCTTTGAATGGCGCTGTTCTAGCTAGCGGAGAGAATCTTCTAGGGGATATTAATCCTGGAGAAATTTGGGCTGATGATATTGTCCTACAAGTAACTTATTCTATTCCTCTTCTTGCAATTCAAGATGGTGATTTCGTAATAACAATTTATGTAGGCTTAAAGGTAGATTTTTATCTTTTCAAAGTTCCAATTAATATTGAAACTGTGCAATATGCTGAATGGGATTCTCCTTTTGGACTCTAATTCTTCTTTATCAGAAATCTATTTATTTAAGCTAAATAATCGCCATTTGAATAAGCTATGAGCACAGAAGACCATTATATAGATAAAGATAAATTGTACTCATTTATGAAAGCCGTTTTTGTTGGTTTAGGATATCCTGAAGAACAAGCTAAAGTCAGTGCTGATGTTTTAATTGAATCAGATCTACGAGGAATTCGTTCACACGGTGTTCAAAGGTTGAAATATTATTATGTCCGTGTTAAATCTGGACAACATCTTGTTGCAGATTATGAAATAATCAAAGATAAAGAAGCAACAGCTGTAATTGATGGGAAACATGGAAATGGCCATTATATCTCCTACCAAGCAATGAAATTAGCAATAGACAAAGCTAAGAAGTATGGTGTAGGAATGGTCGTTGTTAGAAATAGTACTCATTATGGAATAGCGGGTTACTATCCCTTAATGGCAATCAAAGAAGGATGTCTTGGGATAACAGGAACTAATGCGCGTCCAGCTGTTGCACCAACATTTGGGGGAGAACCAATGTATGGAACTAATCCACTGACATTTGGTTTTCCAACTGATGAGGAATTTCCGTTTGTTCTAGATTGTGCAACATCAATTATCCAAAGAGGAAAAGTGGAAATTGCAGCAAGGGATAATACTCCTTTACCAGATGGAGTTGTTATCGATAGAGAAACTGGTCAGAGTAGAACAGATGCAGCTCAGTTGTTAAAGGATTTTGTTGAAAATAAAGCTGCTCTACTAGCATTAGGTGGAGCTGGGGAAGAGTTATCTGGACATAAAGGATATGGATATGCAACAGTAGTAGAAATTTTATCTGCAGCTTTACAAGGGGGAGTTTTCCTGAAAGAACTGTCTGGTTTAGATAAAGATGGGAGCAAAGTTCATTTCAAAGTAGGTCATTTCTTCATAGCAATTGATCCTGAATTTTTCATGGGGTTGAATACCTTTAAATCAATAGCCGGAGGCATCTGTAGAGGGCTAAGGAATTCTGACAAAGTACCAGATGCAGTTAGAATCTACACTGCAGGAGAAAAGGAATTTGATGCAGAAAAAGAAGTTAAGGAAAGAGGTGTTCCATTGAGTAGGAGCATTCAAGAAGATCTTGTGTCCATGAGAGATGAGCTAGGATTAAAGGAATATACTTTCTCTTTTGAATAAGATATACTTTCAGACTCTATCTCTAACTATCTCTTCTGGAGGAACAAAGGGAAAAACTTGACGAACTATATCATTTGCTTTTTCAAACTGTGCAACATTACCATCAAATCTGCTGATAGCAGATTTGAACATCTCACAGAAGTTTTCTGTAAAATGCTTTGCAGCTGTTTGAAGGATCCAGGCATCACTATCACCAATGATTAAGGTAGTGATATTTTTGTCTTTATTCTCTACAACGATGAGTTTTTTGTCTCTAAAACTAACTTTTCTTAAGTCCGTTTTAGCACCTGTTGTTTCAGAAATAAGCAATTTCAAAGCAGTAATTGTACCAGTGACAAGAATGTCTTGATAAGCTTTTTCACTTTCTTTAGCTCCTATACTTACAGAATAAAGTAAAAGACCAGCATCATTGAAGATGAGTATTTTGTTAATTTTAGCAGGTAAGAGATAAACATAGAAAGGATTGAAGATGAAAGCTAAAGCTAAAATACCAAAAGTCAAGCTGAAAGGGATAGCTCCATAAACTTGAAAGAAATTTTGTGTCCATCGCTCAAAGACCTTTAGAAAAGCTGCAATAAAGCCAATTCCTGTAGCAGTAGCAATGATAAAACTGATACGTTTGAGTTTCTTATATTCTGCACGTATTGTATCTTGTATATAAACATAAAACGCTTCACCTAAAACAAAAGCCTGGAAAATATTAAGGATAATTCTTGAGACTCTATATTCAGGTTCAATCAAACCATACTCTAGTTTGAAAACAAGTTCAAGAATAAGCACGATAAGATAACTTCCAAGAAGTGTTGAAGCTGTAGCTAGCAAGAATGTATTCGGTTTTTCATGACGCATGAATTCCAGATAGAGAAACAGAACGAACAAAGCGATTGCTGAAGGAATCATATGAATCTCGAAAAGGGAACTTGCATTAACAATGTCAGTATATTCTAGATAACCATAAACATACCAGAGAATGAAAATAATTATCTCAAATATACCTTGTAAGATTACTAGTCCGAATAACCAAATAAACCATGTAAAACCAGTAATTTTATCCCTATATCTTCTATACATGAAATAACCTAAAATTAAAGAGATAATTCCCATTTGAGCAAGTTTAATCCATAATTCACCAGGACTAGATGCCATCTCATAGATTTTATAACGCTCCTTCATATAAATTTAGCGTAGGATAAACTAGAAAGGAAAACGAGTTGGGAAGGGTGGGGTACCCTTCCGTAAGCTCTGCTGGTGGTTAAAAACTAGCGAGGATGCTAGTTATGATATGTGGAGCATATCAACATTAGATAAGCAAGAAATAAGTATTTAAACACCAAGATTTTTGGAGAAGGAGTAAAAATAGTTAATTTTTCGTCTTAACGTCTCCAAACATTATTTTGTGTAGTTAAAGACACAATAAACACTATATGTTTGTGATGGAAATTTTATATAGGGTCAATCATTAGATATTCCGATGGATTCTGAAGTAGAGAAAAATGATTACGAACTACTCCTATTACTGAGTACTCTAGGCGCAAACAAAATAAGAGCAGTTCTAATACTAGCTCATCTCTACCCAAAAGCCATAACAGCAACGCAATTATCCACACTACTAGGATATTCGATGAAAGCTAGAACAATCTATAGAGGAATACTGGATGATCTGCAAGAAAGAGAACTGATCTTTCTAGACAAACTAACTCCGAAGGTGGCTAGCATTAGATTAAATCATGAAAATGATCTCCTTAAGCGTCTAATAGACTTAGCTAAAACACATGGAAAGGACTACCTTAAAGTGATAGATGATTTGATGGGGAAGAAAAATGAAGATGAGAACTACTGAAGCCCAATCATTACTTAGGGCGGATAAAAGGATATCCAGGAATTGGCTGAAAATTATTCTCTATACCATTCTAGTGGTATCTATAATCTTGTTAATAGTTTTTCTAGCTTCTTTTAGTACTTCAGATACAAGAGTACCCTTTACTATTTTTACACAAGAATTTCAAGATGAAGCGACTATCTTCACAATAGAATTACCCGCACATACTGAAGGAATAAGAAGGATATTTAATGGAGTATTACCAGAATGGTCAGTATATGCTTTTATTTTTGCGTGTATAGGCTTTGGATCTTATCTTTCGGTAACATATATTAGTGGAACAATGATCTTTGAAAACAAAACATGGCTAACAAATTTACAAAAACAAGGGCTAGTTCAACATTATAGTACTTTTAACGATTTAATAATAACAACTAAAGCTGGGAAAATAATCATCTCAAAAAACAATATGAGATACAAAATTAAACTACCAAAAATGGATAATTATGATTTAACTAAATTCGGTTTAGTGCAGTTAGATCATACTCTAACAGGTTTCTGTTCTAAAGAGGAATTATCTAGTTTAATTCACATTTATCTTTCTAAGGTTAACTAAATACCTTACCTAATATCCTGTGATACTCTGTCCTACTGTCATTAACTTGCTAATTCTACCCCCCATTTAGAGGTAGACTAGTAGGTTTCCAGTAAGGAGAATATTCTCCAATTCAATCTTTTGTGTTGTTGCTTAACTGCCCCTTATAGTTACTTCAGGTGGTGGTTGAGTTGTAGTTGCAGTTACGCCATTACCATTACTATTACCATTTCCATTGGTTGCGATGTGTTTTCGGAGATAGGCTTCCTGATCCCTCTTGTAGTTACCAAATGTTCCGTTTGAAAGTTTATCGTTGATTCTATCGATGACACTTTCGTACATCCATTCATCATCTGTTCTCCAACCTTTTTTAGCCCAATCATAGCTGTTAAATTCGAAGGTATAATACAATCCATGTTTTCCAAAGAAATCTAGGGAGTATATCTTATAATCCTTAAATGAGCTCCAGATAAGGTAATTTATCTTAGAATCATAGTAAGGAGGCATTGAGAGCCTAAGGAATATTCCTTTGTCAAAGAGTTCAAAAGCTGTTTGGAAGGGTATTTTTTCTTCATTTAAGAAGCGGAAAAGTTGTGCTTTTTCTTGTTCAGGAATATTTTCAATAAAATATGCTCTAGTAACATGTTGTTCAGACAGTTTTCGACTAAAGTTCCATCGAGGATTAGTGATAAGGTTGTTAAAAACCAAGCTATAATACTTTCTGCCGAATTCTACTTTAGCAGCATCAGAGACGATGGTTTTGCCATTTCCATTTTTAGGCATGTTCTTAGTATCGAAAAACGCACTAAGATTGTAAAGACTGGCTTCTTCAGCATCTGTTAACTTAATCTTCTTTGCCAAACTCTCGTAATAATCCCTGTAATGTTTGACAAGTTCAGTCTGTTTTGATCGGATATCAATAGTGATACCATTTCTAACAGATGTTGTTAAGTCTCTAAGTAGCATGAAATGAAGTGGCTCAATTAAGTTGGTATCTATAGCAGAAGGTAATCTAGGTAGTTTGGTACTCTTGGTAAGTCTCTTTTCCCAAAAAGAGATTACATCGAACTTTTCAGGTTCGGAAGTGTAGCTTATAGGTGGTTCTGGTTGAGATAAACGATAGCCCATAGATTTCATGATGAAATAGCTATCACAGTACTCTTCGTTCAATAAATATTCAAGATATTTAGTAAAAATTGCCTCAGTATTTGGTGGAAGATCAAAATGGGCATAAATTCCGAAGTTTTCCCCGTAAAAGCGATTATATGCGCGGATGTATTTGTGTTCAGATAGGGCGTTCTGCAACAATGTAAACTGGTGGAGAGAAGAAATTGAGAACATCACACCATATCTGGATAGGGAAAGTCTTTCAGGAATAAATGAAGCAATTGGAAAACGAAGTATCTCTCTTTTCTTAAGTGATTCAACGCGACGAATCATGGTCTGCGGTGAAATACCAAGTCTTTCAGCTTGTTTAGAGTATGGTTCAAGTGTATGGTTTTGCAACACATTTAAGATTTTTTGATCAAGTATGTTCAGTTGATCCATTTTAGTTCCTCTTTATTCATTGTGTATGTAGTTTTTTTTAAGTGCAAGAAACAACAGGAACGAAAAGTAGGAAGTTATACAAGAAGTGCATATATGTATAGTAGATACAACATGCGAAATCTTGTACAAGCTCCTCTCTTTTTTCCCCAGTTGAGAGAACCCATTTAGACCTCTAAATATTGTTTCTTGTGGTTTGACCCCTTGTTTTTGAGTTCGGTTAAACTGGTGTGCCAGGACCTTTCCAAAGGAAATCAGGAGGGACGTCACGACCTCACGGACGTCTCCAAATTCCTTTATTCGCCGAGAATTTGAGGAAAGGGGGTGGGGTTTTCTGGCGATTCTTAGTTTTAATTATGTCAGCGTAATTAGATCACGTAAGCGCTAACTGCGTGAGAACCGATTGGTTCATCTTCGACAGGACCTGCTCCGCCTGGATAGAATCCTATTGGCTCGTCTTCTACTGGTCCTGCTCCGCCTGGATAGAATCCTATTG
>JAAFKI010000198.1 GCA_021399345.1 Candidatus Heimdallarchaeota archaeon | reverse complement strand
TTGTAATATATACTTTCTAATAGTTTTATCCGCAAATAAAAACAAAGGAAAGAAAGTGACAAAGACTAACTCACAAAGAACAACGTTTTTTCTTCAAAGCTTTTATTTACCTTATCCCAGTCAATTTCTCGAGCAAGTGTTCTTTTCCCTGAGTCTATTATATTATTGACTCTTCTAGCATGTAAAATTTCATTTGCTTTCCTGATAAGTGATCTTCTTTGATAGCTAGGCTCAGGTCGTGCTACTGTCAAAGCAGTTTTTGCTTGTTTTTCAGCTAAGATACCAATTACAACCTTCTCTCCTTTGACGAATTCTACTAATCGAAAAACTTCGGGATTCAACTTATTCTCAAAGAAAGCCTCTTCAGGAATTATTGACAGTATCTTTTCACTATAACTAACTGATATAAACCGTTTAGCAGTTTCTAAGATACCAATAACTGGATCTAAGAATTCAGTAGGAAACTGAATAGGTGATTCAGAATAGAAAACTGTTGGCTGGGTTTGTTTCTGTTCGGATTCAATCACCCCACTAATAACAAAATCATCTTCTCTGAAGGAGTCGTAAACTTCTTCACCTATGCCAATACCGGATACACTGGTTAAAATCATTTCATCTAGAATCAGTCGAGACCAGGCATCAATTGGTATTGATTTCTTAATTGTTGATTTCCTAATTTTAGGTTCCTTTTTCTTTTTGAAAGCAGAGAAAAGTTTTCCAAAGAAACCTGTAGGCTTGGGTTGTTCTTCAATTTCAATCTTTTCTTCTATAATCTCTCTTTCTTCCTTAACTCTATTGAAAACATCCATTTGAGGTAAATCTTTCTTGAATTTTTCAAATGCACTGATATCTTCTAATTTCTGTTGTAGAAGGGCTTCAACTTCCTTGAGATTAATATCATCTAGAGGACTTAGTAATCCTATCCATCCTTCAGCTGTTGCAGTCTTAGCATTGACAATAAAAAAATTGATTTCTGAGGTTATTGATTCTAGTTTATTTGTAAATCTGATATACTTTAGTATGTGAGGATAATCTCCACTAAGCAGCTTTGTGGTATTCTTGAATTCCTTGGCAAATTGTGCAGTCTTGAGTACTGGTATAATGGATTCAAATTTTTCACTTTTGGTTTCACCATCTTGCCATCTGAAATAATAAAACATTGTAGATTCTTTGAAATAAGGGATTGGAACAGCTGGGTTTGGTTCTCCTTCTGTTTCAATAGCAAAATGTTTGGCAATAATCTGAGAGATAATTCCTGGTTGTTGTGATTCCATAATATCTCGAAGATTCACCCATTTTTCTAAGGATTTTGAGAAAATAGATTGGCACAAAGCAGTTTCCATCAGGAATGCTGCCCACCACATTGGAATGTATTGCATTTTTTCTATTACAAAAACCAAAAGATGTCTGGTATAATAATCTGCAACTAATGCAGCCGCTATATGTTTGGCAACTCCTCGATCAAGAAGATAATAGAATCTCTTTCTCAATATAGAAGCAACTTTGAATGAAAATGCTACAATATGTGTTAATTCATACCATGTTTCTTCCTTAGGCAATGATAATTTTTTCCAAAAATCAATAATTTCTTGCCTTCTTACAGAATCTTCTAGTTCAAATTTCACTTCAGAAGACATTATGATATAATCAGCAGTGTAGAGGGCAGAAAGAACGAGATTATTTGAGTTATCAAAATCTGCTTGGAATTCTTCTATGAGATCTTTACTCATTATTTTATAACGTTCAAATAGAGTTTGAAGCTGATGAACTCTTTTCGCTTCTTGATATTCCTTCTCTAAAAATTGGTAAACAGCATCCTTCATTACAAATATGTTTACTGAAGATAAATTAAATCTATCGCAAGGGAAAGTTTATTTTTGAAAAAAAGAACGTAGTTCTGCGTAGATAGTGATGTAGGTTTTACCGTTGGAGTTCTTAACAATGAAATCAAAGGCACCTCTGAATCTGCGCTTTATTTACAATTTCAGTTTAGCCTGTTTATTTTGCTTGTTCCAGTAACGTTGGTAAACAAGACCACCTTTAACCTGTATTGGCATTTTTTCAATTTTGTTAGTCCATTCTTTGACTTTCTTTATACTTTGTGAGAAAGCATCGTTTGATACTTCTACCATTTTCTGCAATACTTCTTCAGATATCTCCTCAGAAACTGATTCCATAATTTTCTCTGTTGTTATTCACAAATTCTTCTAAATTGGGAGAACCAACTTCCTCTTCGCCTTCAATAACAAACTTGACATTAACGGGAGGTTTCCCAAAAACTTCATTATACGCTTTTATTGCTTGAAGTCTGCAAATTATCTCTCCTTTATTATCTGAAACACCTCTAGCAAATATTTTTCCGTCTCTAATAGTTGGTTCAAAAGGAGGAGAATCCCATAAATCTATAGGATCTTCTGGTTGAACATCATAATGATCGTAGAATAGAAGGGTTTTGTCTGATCCAACGTTCATTTCTGCACAGAAAACAGGATTACCAGAGGTTTCAGCGAGAAAATATGTAAATCCTGCTTCTTCAAAATATTAAGAGAGAAACTCAATAGCTTCTGGTCCACCTGTTTCTTTAGCAGCTATACTAGGGATCTTAAGTAGTTCACACAAAAGGTCGACTGAAGCATCTTTGTTTTGTTCAATTTTATTATATACTTCTTCCAAAGTCATAATTCTCGATTTTTGTTTAGATTATCCTCTTTAAAATTTATCTCATATATTAACAAAAACTCCTAGTATGATTCTTTAAGTTGATCCAGCCATCTTGTTTGAAGCTTTTGACAGTTAGGACATTTTCGATGGTTATCCAACCACATAATCATATGTAGTTTGTGAGCATACACACCACAACAAGGGGTTTGAACTATATCTTCTTTTTCAGATGGATATAACTCCAATCTACAGACCTTACAGCGTGGTCTGCTTGTACCACATGATGAACACTCTGCATCATTTAAACTTATTTTTTCACCACAGTTAAGGCATTCCAATTCTTCAACTTCAATAATTCCAATATCGAGTCTTGAGAGTTCTAAGGACAATTCCTTAACTAGACCTAGAAAAGCTTTCAAATCCTTAATGTTTGAGATATTCCCCGTTACGTATTTCTGATTAATCATTAAATGTTCAACGTTTTCGTAAACTGTTTCCAACTTCTGTTTAAATTCATCTTTTGCTAGAATCCCTTCTTTAACCACTGAATAACTGCTGATAATAGAATATTTGTTTTCTTCCCCAACTTCATTCTTGTGGAGAGTCAATGAAAAATGTTGATATTTTTTGAGAATCCCTTCTAGTATCATTTCTTTATCAGAATATATGTGTAAAATAATTCCTGTGATAAAACTATATTTACTACTTTTTGAAAACATAAATACTAAACTAGGTTTAACTTCATCATAATACAATTTTATATTTTTTCCACCCATATCAACAATATCTTTTCGGATATTCTCTAGAAATTGTAGAGATTTCTCATCAAATACCTCATGTAAACTTGGTCCTTTATCAAAGGAATCTTTGACTCTTGAAGATGTCATCATAAATTGGTAAATAGGACTTGCTCCATCCAGTGGATAATATTGAGAAACTGTTCTCCCCTTCTTCCCAAAGAATTTTTTCTTTCTTACTTCGTCATCATACATCACTTCAGCTGAGCTAATCATTATTCCAACTGGTCGTCCATATTCTGCTCCTGCGCCTTTATCTATATATCCTGGGCTTGAATATCTTGCAGTGTCTATATGCACACTTCTTGGAATTTGATGTTCTCTTCCTACTCTCAAAAGAGCGTCAATTTCATTTCTTGTTTTTCTATCTGCTGTTTTTCTATTTAGTCTAATAATTATAGGAATGGCAATAACTAGAACTGCTTCGACAATTAGAAAATTATATACATTACTTAAGGAGAAAAATAATATTACAGAAGCTATTGCAACAAGTATAATCACAATTATTTCCAAATATCTTTTCTTAAACAATCCTTTAATCTTCTTAGCACCCTTCTTCATCCTTAAGCTATAATATAAGCAGTCTTCTATATATAATATTTTATTAAAATAACCTCTGCGCTACAGAAAATGAAAAGTTTAAGAATTACATTCTCTTAATTTACTCATGCCTAAAAAACAGAAAAGAGATTTCAATTTTGATACTCTTTGTGTTCACGCTGGACATGATGTACTAGAAACCAAAACTATTACCCCACCAATCTATCAAAGTGTTGCATATCCTTATGAAAGTGCAGAATATGCTGCTCAACTCTTTCGTTATGAGATTGAAGGATTTATGTATGGCCGAATGGACAACCCAACAAATAAGATGTTTGAAGATCGGTTAGCAGCTGTTGAATTAACTGATAAGGCTCTAGCGACCTCTTCAGGAATGTCCGCAATATTCATAGCTTGTTTGCATCTATTGGGTAAAGGTGAAGGATTTCTAACTCCAAGTAAGATCTATGGAGGTACAAATAAACTCTTTTCAGAAACTTTCCCAAAAATGGGTTTTAACCCAGTTTTTGTCAGTGACGCTTCCAACATTGAAAATTGGTCGGAAGCTATTAATGACAAAACCAAATTCCTTTATGTTGAATCTCCCTCAAACCCCAACTTATTCATAGCTGATATTCCTGCGTTAGCAAAATTAGCACATGAAAATAATTTGCCTTTGTTAGTTGATAATACTGTTGCTTCCCCTGCTCTTCAACAACCAATAACATTAGGTGCAGATATTGTTATCCATTCAGCAACCAAATATTTGAGTGGAAATGCTTCTTGTATTTCTGGAGTTATAGCCGGTCCTGCAGATTACATTGATAAAATGAGAGAAAAAGATTACCGCAATATAGGTCCTTCAATCAGTCCTTTCAACAGCTGGTTATTACTTTTAGGTATGGAAACTTTAAGTTTGAGGATGAAGAAACATTGTGAAAATGCTTTAGCTTTTGCTGAATATCTAGAAGATCATCAAAAAGTTGAATCTGTGCATTATCCAGGATTAAAGAGTCATCCTCAGCATGAATTAGCTAAGAAACAACTCAGTGGATATAGCTCTTTGTTGTCATTTGTAACTAAAGGGGAACTATTAGATGCGAAAAATGTTATTGATTCCTTTGAGTTAATAATACATACTGGACATTTGGGAGCAACTAAAACTTTAGCTACACATCCCGCATTTACAACTCATCAGCAACTAACTCAAGAAGAAAGAATAACCATTGGAATTCCTGATACGATGATAAGAATGTCAATTGGTTTGGAAGATATCGACGATCTAATAGAGGATGTAGACCAAGCTCTCTCAAAAATACGATGAAATAGTGGAAAAAAGGGAGGGGAAAGAATTTAGAAATCAAAAGCGTTGATTTCGTCTAAAGTATTGTAAGTATTTTCAACAGCTTGGCGAACTTGCGCTTCTGTCTTTGCACCAGTACATACAAGATTTCCAGATTGGAATAAGAGAAGAACGGTTTTAGGCTCTGCAAGTCTGTAAATTAGACCGGGAAATTGTTCAGGTTCATACATGGAATGTTCTAACCACAATGCTGCTAACTCTAGGTTTATTGTTCTATGATTGAAATGACCAGAGGCTACAATATTTTGAACTATTATTTCTGGATCTTCATCTATCTTGGTTCCTACAGTTCTTAGGATTTTGGCCATTTGCACAACTCCCTCATGAACCATCTCAGTAGACTTAGCACCGGTTAAAACTAATTTTCCAGAGCTGAAAACAAGACTAGAAATCTTTGGTTTTTTTATTTTTAATATTAGTCCTGGGAAGGTTTCTGGATTATAACTTACAAATAAATCGTCATCATCAATGAGTGTTTGATAAGCAGTAACTAAATCAATTGTTGTAAAAAGATTGATACTTGCTACAACGTTTTGGATTACTATACCATAATCTATTCCTTTTGGTGTCATTTTATCCCATCTATCCTTTATATATTGAGGCAACTAATTAACATCTATTTAAAAAGCTTTTTATCTCAAGTTTATTGAAATCGTTCTCTGTTGCATCTAGATGACTTTTACGCCCCTTTCTGATATACACCTGTTTTATTTAGTATTTAAAGGGAAATTTCAATTAATCCTTGCAATCACACTTAATATCTAGCATTTTTTGTGCTACAATATTCTTCATTATTTCTTTGATTGTGTCAGTTTTTTCCTTGAAAAGCCTTACAACTTCTTCATGTGTAATTTTTTCTTGCATTCCTGCACCATAATTTGTGATCAAACATAATGTAGCATAACACATTTTTAGCTCTCTGGCTAGAATGGCTTCAGGAATAGTAGTCATACCTACTACAGTTCCTCCCATCTTTTGGTACATGATTATTTCAGCTGGTGTTTCAAATCTTGGTCCATCTGCACAAATATGAACTCCCTTTGTTTGCACCATCCCACCTACTTCTTCTACAGCCTTTATGTATTGTGTTCTCAATTTTGGACAATAAGGATTTGTATAATCTAGATGTACAACACCTTGTCTAGAGGTTCCATCACTGAAGTTGATTTTGGTTTGACCATCATAATATGTTAGCGGTCTATGTTTGGTCATATCTATTATCTGATCAGGAATAACAAAATCTCCAGGATTAATGCTTGTATCTATTGAACCTACTGCATTAGTAGCAAAAATTCTAGAAACGCCTAATTCATATAGAGCATAAAGGTTTGCTCTATAGTTAATTAGATGAGGTGGAACTGAATGTTTAGGCCCATGTCTAGGTAGGAAAAACATCTCTTGATCTTTATGTTTGACTTTAGTTATATTATCTACTTTACCATAAGGAGTTTTCACAGAAACTTTTTTGGCTTTCCTGAATAACCCATAGACTCCTGACCCTCCTATAATTGCTATTTTGCCTTGCATTGATTACAAATACAATTTGACTTAAAAGAATTTTTCGATTGAAATCCCTTCAAAGGATTCTAGTCCAAAGAAATTTCTACCTCATCAATTGATTTCCATTTAACAGTACAACCTATATGTTGACAAATTGCTATTATTGCCTCTTTGAACTCAGGAAATTGGTCTTTTAAAGCCAAAAGAGATGACTTACCAATAGATTTCATATGCTTCTGAACAGTGTCAAAAACTTCAGAGTGAACCAATCCATAACTTGTTAAAAATGTCAAGTTAAATTCTTTGTATATTTTATCCACTTCTGAGGAAGAGAGTATTTTGGTTGTTTCATCTGTTGAATAAGCATTGAATTTTGTATCCAAATCATTGAGAGTTATACTTTTTTTGCTCTTGTCTAGTTCCCTTCCTACTTCTGTTATTATCGCTTGAAAAACAGGAAGTCTCTCTTCAAAATCTGAATAGTGTTGTTCTAATAGTTGGCTTAATTCATTGTTAGGTATCCTTACTCCAGTGTAGAATATGTGATTGATTTTTCTCTTTTCTGTGAAATGGGGTTTAAGATTTTCATCAATAACATAGATGATATGAATGTCTACTTTATCTAACTCCTCCATCTGTTTTTTCTTCTTCAAGATGTATTTTGTTGTATAGAAACCAACAATCTCTAAATAAAGTGTTTTTTCCCCTCGTTGTAAAAGAAAATCAGGGACATACATTTTTTTTCCGATAATTATAGCTTCAGGTTCCGGAGTTGCCTTCCAACCATGATAATTTCTCCAAGTTTTTAAGAATTGGTTTTCTACTTTAGAATCTATTTCCGGTCTAAAATTGATTCCATCATCTTCATCTGCTTTGAAGGTAGGGAGTAGTGGTAATTCAGATGAGTTAAGTGAAAACTTTGCCTTTCTGTTTCTTGGTTTAACAATAGCATTAATTTGGAAATCTATTTCTTCTCGCAATAAAACTCGTAGAATATATGTAGCGACGTTAGCAATGTTCTTCCCCCATCCTCCTTGCTCAGTATAAAGTTCCAGTGGGGGGTGAATTGTAATTTTGTAACCATCTTCTTCAAGAATTATGTCAGTAAAAACATAATTTTTCTTTGAGAGATAGATGACTTTTTTTGCTAGATATCCTGGTAATTTTTTTATTCGCATTTGAAAATCTATTGAAAAACACAAGATAGTTTCAATCGTGTCATAATTAAAATATCTGATTAGTTGCAAAGGATTAACATTATCATGTTTCAAAAGTACTCTTTCTGAATCTATATCTCTATACAGAAGTTTATCTAGAGAAAAGGCAGGAATTCCCAACTCTCGTTCAATATTGCTAACTATTTCCTCTCTTAATTCATTGATAACAAAACTATTTTGTTTCTTGGAAACATTTTCATATACTTTGGATCGAAACTGAGCTGGAGTCATACTAGAAATGGCGTTTTTATTAGAAACACTATCGGCAATAAATGAGGTGATGTCACTTCCAGTCTTCTTAGGTTCTTTTGTTTTTCTAACACCTATAATCTCGTCTGTTGATTTAGAAGAATAATAATAAAACCTCGCAGAAGATACATTTAGAGATTTGATTATTTTATATGATGGAAAAAGATCTTCAACAATTTCGAATAATACTTCTGATTTCTTTCTTCCTAAGTTTTTTTCGAGAAATTGAATATAAGCAAGAACTTTGTTTCGTTCTTCTGTTTGTAAGAAAATCGGAACAAACACTGTATTATTTCCAGTTCCCCTTATTTCATGTTCCAAATCAGATAAAGCTATTCTCATTAGATCACATCACTTTGTTTTCTTCTTCTGACCGTTGCAGTCTCAAGACTTTCTGGTGTAACAAGTTCATAGAGGATAGCTTTTCCTTCCTTTGGTCGTAGAATTCTTCCTAATCTTTGAATAAATTGCCTTGCTTGCCCTGTTCCACTTACTATTATTCCAACATTTACATTTCCACAATCCCACCCCTCATCAAGAACTTTACCAGTAACTATCTTAGAGTAAGTACCTCTGCTAAATTTTCGTAGTATATCACTGCGTTCAGCACTCTTTGTTTCATGAGTGATTGCTGGAATTAAATGCCTTCGACTGATATCATATACCATATCATTAAACTCTGAAAAAATAATTATATGGTCCTCTTGGTGTTTTACTAGAATTTCCTCGATTTTACTCAGTTTTGCCTTTGATGAAAAAACAAGATTCCTTGCCAAGCGATGAGCATCTAAAGCTTCTTTTGCTTCATGGTCTTGATTTACTCTGAAAATGAGATATCTTTCATAATCTTCAGGAGTTCTAATCTGAATGTTCCTTTTTCGGAGATACTCTCTGTATGTTGCCATGAGCTTATCATAGGTTTCTCTTTCTTCTTCATCTAAAGGAACTTTTATGGCCATTTGTTCATATTCCGCTACAAATCCTTTTTTTGAAAGGTCTGAAACACTAGCAACCTTAATTGGACTCCCAATTAATTTGTATAGACGTTCTTCTCCTCGATCAGATCGATCTGGTGTTGCGGTTAGTCCTAAGCGATAAGCTGAAGGTAAGCCTCTAAGCACTTTGAGTGTTTCTTTTGCTCCTGCATGATGTGCTTCATCTAGAATGATAAAATTGAAATTTTTTCTTAGTAGATTAATGTTTAATCTTGCACTATCATAAGTTGTTACTGTAATCTCTTTAATCTCTCTTATCTGGTCTCCAAGTTGACCAATCATGTCACGAGTAAGAGAAGAATATTTCTTCAAGTGCTCTATCCATTGGTAGAGTAAGTTCTTGGTCGGAACAACAATAACTGTTTTTTGTTTTAGCTTTTCAATAGCTTTTAATCCAATAATGGTTTTACCTGCTGCAGTTGGTAAAATAATGATGCCTTTACCATCATTTTGTAGAAATTCATCTAAAGCTTGTTCTTGATATTCTCTTAACTCCAGTCTCACTTTGAATTTACTTTGGTAAACATGAGATAAGCTTGTATCTTGTAAAATGGATGAATTAATTTTGATATTCTTTTTTTCAAGAATTTGAATGATTTTGAAATAATTTATTGGTAATGCCCTGTATTCCTTTTCTTTCTTTGGATTAGCTTTTAGGTAGGTTAATAATTCTCTATCCTCTATTTTTTGATTTGATTCTAGAATAAGATCAAAAGCTACTCTAAAGAATATCTTAACTTCTGTAGGCATTATTCTTCCTCTAGTTTAAATACTAGTTTTAAATATAAAAAGGCTATTAATTAAAGAATCTGAACACTTGAGTAAAAAAAAGAAAAATATAAAAGAGAAGCTAAATTGAGAGCTTCCTTGGGTTGAGATAGAGATTTGATTCACTATCATCAAGTTTTACTTCAGTGTCTGAAATTTTCAATTCTTTAAGTGACTTCTTTATGTTCTTCTTTATATTTCTGTAGAATCTAAGAGTTGAACTGAATAGTATTAACATGTTGTAAAAAGTTTTATCTTTGGCTAATTTCTCTTCAAATATATCGATTTTGAACCTTCCGCCAACATTTAAAAACTTTCCATTTATTTTTGCTATAACTTTATTATGAATATTTTTTATTACCCAATCAGATCCTAATCTAAGTCTTTTATCATCAATGACAAATGACTGGAATTTATCGTTTTCATCTAAATAACTGAAACCAAAGATCTGACCTTGAAAACGTGGAAAATGAGATAGCCTTCGAATTCTAAACAAGTTACGTGTATGCTTGAAAATACAAACATACGCTGGACATGGTTCTTTAGTAGCATGAGAATTAGCAAAACTCTCACCTTGTAATCTTTCAATACTCGCTCTCCAATAACCGCTTGGCGAAAAGAGTTTCATAACAAATCTTCTCTCGAGAGGATCTTTTCCTTTCCAAAGATTTTCTCTGATTGCGAGCAGTCCATAATCTTCTCCATCAACTTTTACAGTTCCAATAGCATCCATATCTCTAGTCCATTGTCTATCTTTTTGAGCTCTTTGAGCATCTAGTCTGATACCCCACTCTTCTTTATGCATTTTTGTGCGCCATAAATCTACATCGATGTGAGAATAAGATATTCTTTCTTCTTTTTTCTTCTTCTCCTCTACGGGGGGTGCAGCTTTAACAGGAGCTACTGTCTCTTCTTTGACTTCTTCTGGTTCGGGTTCAGGCTCTGGTTCAGGTTCTTTTTCATTAACTGGTTCCTGTTTGACAATTTCTTCTCTCTGTTCTTCAATAGCGTCTTGTAATTCACTTGTGAATTGACTTTCTTCTTTCTTTTCTTCTTCATATTGCTTGTTTTCTTCAAAAGACATACGAATCAACCTTACGACATTAAATTAATAGTTTCAGTACTTTAAACTTTCTGTATGTAAATGAAAATGGCTACATAATAAAAAACGAAAAGCTACTCTTCTTCTTTTTTCAAAGATTCTACTAACCAAGGTAATGTTTCAATAACATCTCCTCGTATCCTATAATGAATAAGGTGATCATAGTAAGTTGGTGTCAAATTAAAAATAGCTTTTTTAGTAGAAGGAGGTGGAGCTAACAAAACATCTGCAGCAGGGAAAATTCCTAAACTTGTTCCTATTCCTATTGCTATATCACTCTTAACAGCTATTCTCATGGCTTCTCGCATAATTGAAGGATCCAAGAGCTCTTCAAAAAGCACTACCTTGGGTTTCATAGGTTTTCCACATTTTGGACATTCAGGATAAGGTAAAACTTTCAAATGCTTATCTTCATCCAAATACTCTTCAAAAGAGCACTTTATACAATGCATCATCTCTGCAGTTCCATGGACTTCATAAACATTTTTGGAACCTGCTTTGATATGTAAGCTATCAATATTCTGAGTGACAATGTGAATCTTATTTTCTCCAAACATCTCTTGAATTTCAGTTACAGCATAATGTGCAATATTTGGTTTAGTATCTCCAAAGTTCTTATACAAGTCTCTAAAAAACTCCCAGACTTTTTCTGGTTTTTTCTTGAAAGCTTTTAGTGTAGAAACCTCAAAAGGGTCGTATTTATCCCACAGTCCTCCTGGAGAACGGAAATCAGGAACACCACTAGGAACACTAATTCCTGCTCCAGTGAATATAACAACATTGTCTGCTTCTTTAATAAGTTGAGCCACAGAATTGATGATGTCAATTATTGATGTCAGTAAAATCACTCCAGTTGTTATATTATTGAATAGCTTGTTTATATTTTTGACTGGAAAATTATCTGAATGTTAAGTCCTCTTCGAAAAGTTAAAGAACATCAATAGAAGTCGGCCCTCATGGAATATCACTTAACTACTCCACTACCCCCTGAAGAACTTAAGAAAATCAAAATAGGGGATGTAGTTTATATTACAGGAACTGTTGTTACAGCACGTGATGAAGCTCATTTGAAAGCTCTGGAGTTACATAAAGAAGGAAAACAACCACCTGTTGATTTCAAAGGTATAGGACTCTTTCACTGTGGTCCTGTAATGAAGAAGAATGAGCAAGGAGAATGGACTGTTGTTGCAGCTGGCCCAACTACCTCAGCAAGAATGGAAATCTTCCAAGATGAGTTTATCAAAACTTTTCAACCTGGAATTATCATTGGAAAAGGAGGAATGGGTGCAAGAACAACAAAAGCATGCCAAGAAGAAACTTGCATCTATGGTTACTTTACTGGAGGTGCAGCTCTATTAGCAGCTGATCGAATTAAAAAAGTAAAGGATGTTTTTTGGTATGAGGAACTAGGTATGCCAGAATCACTTTGGCTCTTCGATGTTGAAAACTTTGGTCCTTTAACTATAACAATCGATACCCATGGGGGTAATATGACTGAAAAAAGGATAAAAAAGATAGAAGAGAATAAAGACAAGATTCTGCAAAATTTGTAAAGTAAAAATCTTGTTTTTCTCAATAAGACCAATAAATCTTAATCGCTTCAGCATCCCTCTATTTAGTTTAAAGATTTTCTTGAGTTTTTAAATCATTTTAGACATTATATTATAGAGTTATTGTAATGAATACTAATACAAGGACAACTGAAAGTAAAAACTACAAACAGATAGAATTGGATATTTTGAATAAGAAAATAGAAGAAGAATTAAAGAAAATTAAACTAATAAAGAAACAAATAACAAAATTAATGGCCCTGAATAAATATAGTTTAAAAGAGAATCTTGGCCAAAAACTAGAACTTAGTGTGGAAAAGATAAAACAGAATAATTCAAACTTTGTAAGGAGTAGATTTGTTATACAAAACGAACTAGAGGAAAACGAAAATCAACTTAAGAAGGTTCTAATTTCACGTTTAAATGAAAGTATTAAATATTCAAATCGTCTCAGAAAGGATGTAAAAAAACTGTATGGAAGACCAGAAATTAGTTATGATAGATGGGTAAATTCTCTCATTAATGATTCTGAAAGCCTCAACAAGGTTTTTGGTCCTTTAAATCAAAATGGAGAAAGTAATGTAAATGAGCTTGGGATTCATCTATTAAAGGATTTTAATGATTCAAAAACTGGAAATTATCAAAAGTTTCAGAAAACCACTGATTCTCCTGATTTAAAACAATTTTCAACACCCCTTGAACCTTCAGAATCTGATTCATATGTGAGAGTATTATTGACTAAATTTGGAGTTAAAGGAATTACCAGTACTCATACAGCAGAGAGTTTTCTAAAGGCTCAAATTAAACTAAATTTCGAAAAAGATAAAATGCGACGTTTTTGGAATATTAATGGAGTTCCTTTAAAGCTGGATAAGGTGTTAATAAGAGGATTAAAAGGTAAATTTTCCAGTTCCAATGGATTCGATGATATAATGTTAGGAGTAATTGGAAACAGAAATTCTACAAAATATGATCTTAGGACTGTAGAAATGAAAGTAGGAGAAGATTTGGGTGGTTTTTTTGATTATATTAGAACAAATACGAATATCAAATTTACTACACAAATATCTGATGATATTGATTCATTTTTGAAAGTAAAACGTGAGGAACTTTCGAAGTTAAAGATTAGTTTCATGAAAGTAGATGACCTGGTTGTAGCCCTAAATAAGAAATATTTGTTTACAACCTCTGGTGTGGGTTTCAATTTCAACAAAAAAATTAAATCAGGAAATTTACGAAATGCTCTGATAGATTCTGGGCTTCCCCAAATTACAATTAATCAAATCTTGAAAGGAGCTATAAGACAAAACCAATTAATTTCCTTAATTCAACATGGTAATGCTCATAAATTAGTAAAGAAAAACGGGTATTTCACCGTTGCAGATGAAGCTGTTCAGGAAATAGAACTTAATGTAAAAACTACAATAAATAACAATGATAAATTTGTATCAATTAAAATACAACGAGATGTATTTCTACCAAACTTTGTAAAAACAAAAGATGGAGCAATAAGACTATCACTAGACTGTTTTGATACAAATCTTAAAAATATGAGAAAATCAAGAAAACAATCATCTGATGAATACAGAACCTATTCAATGCTCAATTCAATTTTGAAAAATGCTATAGGTAAACTCTCTCATTGTTTGATTCTTGATGGTATATCTGAAGATGAAATAGTTAAAAAAATGAATGAAATGCAAAGAACTACTTACTATGAAATAATGAATCTTAGCCAAAAAGGTATTATAAAGGAATTCTCAATTTTTAATTGTGGGATGATGTTTCATTGTCTAGAAACATTAAATAATTTAGGTCAAAAAACACTTAAGAAACTGGACAAAAACTTCAAAAGTAAATCTGTAGTACCCTATAAATTTCACCAGCATTGGGAATGTATTTACTCACTTGAGAAAATTTTTAAAAGAATTCACATAACAAATAAATCTGATTTTTATAATGGTTGGAGTAAATTGAAATCTAAATTCTTTGGAGATCTCTTAGTAAATGATAGTGTAAGTGTTAAATGTGAAGAGGAAATTTGGCAACATTATTTGGATAATCCTAATTGGATACAGAAAATACTGAGAGATTTGAAACCACCATATAAAGTACCAGATGGGTTTAATCTAAATCATAGATCAAAATTAATTCAACCTCTAATTTTCTTTGATCGAAAAACAATATCGCCTGTTGAAGTTGTAGGATTTAATAAGAGATTACCTTGGCTAGGTGTTAAATTGAATTTGGATCAGTTTTTTAAAGCTAATGAAACTTTAAGCAAAATGCTACTCCAGTTTCCAATTAAATTCAATGTAAGAGGGGTTGAATTCAGTAATTCTATCAAGATAGTTGATGCTTGGAAGAAAAGATTAATTCAGTCAGGTATTCCTGTAGAACCTGTGAATTTTCTAGGAACTAAATATAATTTTAGAAACTCTGATGGAGATTTCAATATCAAACTTTTCTTTGCAATAGTGTTTGAGTATCAAAAAGTTTGGACAACTCTGTTTTCGTGGATACTAGAATATATACAAACCATAGATGATTGGTCGTTCTATTTACCTAGTTCTATTGAACCTCGAAATGGGTTTAGAATTCGGGTTGTCGGCAAACAAGTTCAATTTGATTATACGGGAAATGGAGGCTGGAAAGAAGTTCTTTTAGGTTTTGGAACAAAATATGGTGTTGATAAATGGAATGTTAGAAAGGAAATTGATAGAACTTTTATCCTTCCTATTCAAAATAATTTGTTTAATAATCTAGTAGAAGACATTCAATATCAAATTTGGACGGAAGTGCTAAATTCTGATCAGGAAATAAAAGTTGCTGAAACTTGGGATTTTATTATTTCAAACTGGAACGATATCTGATTTTGTTTGTTTTAGTTTTGACTTAAATCCTATTTTAGGTATGCATTAAGAAACTTAAGTGTATATCAGAAGATTTTAAACTTGCTAATTTTTCTCGGAATTGTTGATTAACTTGATTGTCTCTTGGGTATACGCAGTAGATGAATTTGGTCCTTTAACCGTTACAATTGATACTCATGGTGGTAACCTAACTGCTGAATCAAAGAAGAACATCGAGGTTAATAAAGAAAAGATTTTACAGGAGTTGTAAAAAAATGATGGATATTGCACAAGTAGTAGAAGATACAGCAGCTAAATTACTCGAAATATCAGCAACTAAACTTCCAAGTGAAGTAAAGGAAGCACTGATTCAAGACGAAAAAGATACTGAGGGAAGTTTAGGTAAATCACAGTTAAAAGCTATTAACGAAAATGTCATTCTAGCTGAAACCTTCACTAAACCTATGTGTCAAGATACTGGATTAGTTTCTTTCTTCGTTAAAATAGGGGATAAGTTTCCTATTAAATCAGAAGTTAAAACAGCTCTAATCAAAGCAACAGAGAAAGCAACAGAGAAAGTACCTCTCAGACCTAACGCAGTAGATATGTTTGAAGGAAATACCAAAAATAACGTAGGTTTAAGGGGATATGTACCATGGTTCTATTTTGATTTGGTTGAAGGAGATAAATGTGAAATTATTGCTATGCCAAAAGGCGGAGGAAGTTCTAATGTTGGGAAAATGAAGATGGTTCCTCCTGGAAAAGGAATCAAAGGAGTGAAAGAGTTTGTAGTAGAAGCGGTAGCTGCTGCTGGTCCTCTTGCATGTCCTCCTTATACTGTGGGTGTAGGTGTCGGTGGTGGAGAAGATATGTGTATGAACCTTGCTAAGAAAGCCTTGTTAAGACCTCTTTATCAATATCATGAAGATGAAAATATTGCTTCAATTGAGAAAGAACTCAAAGATATTCTAAACAAACTTGAAATTGGTGCAATGGGGCTTGGTGAAGGAACATCTGTATTTGACGTTCATATGGAATTTGCTGCAAGACACCCAGCAAGTTTACCAGTGGGCGTAGTAATTTCATGTTGGGCTTTAAGGCATGCAGGTGCAACAATTGATCGTGAAGGAAATGTTGAATGGCACCCTCATTAATTTTCTTTCTTTAATGTGATTAAATTAAGAAGAAACCTAAGATTTGAAATTTAAAGACTAATCTCTCTTCATTTCTACTAAATTATTACCATCTTTTTACTTGGTACTAGCTGTTTCATTAATATCTAGAAGAATTAGAATAAAGAACATAATACTCAATCCTGCGAGTGTTCCAGAACCTACAAATAAACTTTCATTATGCTTGTTTATTCCTATAATCGTTAGAATTACACCTAATATAATTAAAATTGCTGTGCTAACCATCATTTGTACGTAATTTTTCTTTTGCATTTGTTGTCCGTGTAATAGTTCATTCATGCTCTACGCCAAGAAGTTTTTTAATTAACCATAAATATATTTTTCCGTTAGAAAATCTAAATAATACTCGTTTTATAATTATAACTATCTCAATTCATCTATATATTCACTCATTAATTGATTAAATGTTGCTGTATTCTGATAAGTATAGTCCATATTCGATACATATACTGAACTATCTATACAAAACCGCTAGAATATGGTGGAAAATAATCAAACAAAACTTAGTATTTTGATAATTCTCTTTTGCTTTTAGTAAATTTTTTTATAGAGTTCTATTTAATTTAAATTATGAGTGATCCACTTCAACCACCAGTTGCTAAAAGAGAGTTGAAAATAACCGAGATTCATGGTCAGAAAATGGAAGACGATTATTTCTGGCTCAGATTTAAAGAAAATCAAGAAGTTATAGATTATTTAACAGCTGAAAATGACTATACTAAAGAAAAAACTAAGCATCTAGATACTTTCACCGATGAGCTGTTCAATGAGATGAAAAATAGAATTAAGGAAGAGGACGAAAGCGTTCCGTACAAATTCAAAGAATATTATTACTATAATAGAGATGAGAAAGGTAAGGAGTACAAAATCTATTGTCGTAAGCATTTGAGTTTAGAAAATGAAGAAGAAATACTCCTTGATATAAATGAATTAGCCAAAGATTACGAGTACTACAAGCTTAGAACATTTAAAATAAGCCCAAATCAGAAAATACTAGCTTATTCCATAGATAACACTGGTTATGAGAAATTCATTATCCAGATTAAGAATTTAGAAACAGGAGAAACTAACACTCCTGGAATTGAAAACATTGGTTGGAATTTTGAATGGGCTGATGATAAAACTATTTACTATAATATAAGGGATGATGCACAGAGACCTTATGCATTGAAAAGACACATACTTGGCTCTTCATCAAAAGATGATCCTGTAATTTTTGAGGAGAAAGATATAGAAAGACGTGTATATGTTTGGAAAAGCAAGGACAACAAATATCTCTTTATGAATTCAG
Organism: Candidatus Heimdallarchaeota archaeon; assembly: GCA_021399345.1. Classification (GTDB taxonomy): domain Archaea; phylum Asgardarchaeota; class Heimdallarchaeia; order Heimdallarchaeales; family Heimdallarchaeaceae; genus UBA460. The sequence goes on along the minus strand of JAAFKI010000198.1, from coordinate 9,645 downwards.
AATCAACTCTAAGTTCTGAAATACGATTTTTGGATGTATCTGACCCTCTGGGTGATTTCCAGATATTCTATAAAAGAGAAGAGAAACATGAATATCATATTACGCATAAAGATGGATTTTTCTACATTGTAACAAACTCGAATGATTCTACTAATTTTAAGTTAATGAAATCCACTGTTAATAACTTTGAAATTAAGAACTGGGAAGAGATTATTTCTCATAATAAAGATGTACGTCTCATGTGGACAGAGGCTTTTGAGGATTTTCTAGTTATTTATAAAAGAGAAGCAGGTTTAGCTAAAGTAGACATATTTTACGAAAGAACTAGTGAAAATAATCACACAATAGAGATGCCTGAAACAGTGTATGGTGTTTGGAATGGCGCCAACTTTGAATATTCTTCTGATTATCTTAGATTAGTTTATACTTCACTAATAACTCCTAAATCAGTATATGATTACAATGTAAATGAAAGAAAATTAATTTTAAAGAAACAAGATGAAATTAAGGATTACAACAAAGAAGATTTTGTTACAGAAAGAAAATATATTACCGCACGTGATGGAGTTGAAGTTCCAATCTCTATTGTTCATAAGAAGAATATTAGTACTCCTGCTCCAACATTTCTTTATGGTTATGGCTCTTATGGAGTATCTGTAGATCCGTATTTCTCTCCAACAGCTGTTAGTTTAATTGAAAGAGGAATAATATATGTCATCGCTCATGTCAGAGGAAGCGGCGTTCTAGGCAGACCCTGGTATGAAGAAGGTAGATTATTAAAAAAGAAAAACAGCTTCTATGATTTCATAGATACTGCTGAACATCTGATTGAAAACAATGTCACCACCAAAAAACAACTAGTTATTGCTGGTGCTAGTGCAGGGGGATTATTGGTTGGGGGTGCAGTTACAATGCGTCCTGATTTGTTCCACTTCGTTGTTGCTAGAGTACCTTTTGTAGATGTTATAAATACAATGCTGGATGAAAGTATTCCGCTAACAGCTCAGGAATGGAAAGAATGGGGAGATCCAAGAGATAAAGAATACTTTGATTACATGCTCTCCTATTCTCCATATGACCAAGTAGAATCACGTAATTATCCTCATTTACTTGTAACTTCTGGGTTAAATGATCCTCGAGTTGCTTTTTGGGAACCAGCTAAATTTGTTGCTAAGCTTAGAACACTTAAGACTGATAACAACGATTTACTACTTAAGACAAATATGGGAGCTGGGCATCATGGAGCTTCTGGACGATATGAATCTATGAAAGAAACTGCATTTATTTATGCTAATGTTCTTGATAAGGTTGGGTTAGTTCAAAAATAATTCTTATATTTTTCTATTAATCGCTTAGAGCATATTCTGTAGTGGTATATGATTCTCTTATACTCACTTTACCATTAGTGTACTGTGTTGCAAATTGACCACAATTGGTACCAATATCATTCTCTTCCCATTCACCAATACTGATGGCAGCACTAAAACCTAGTTTTCTGAACTCTTTAACTAATGGGAAGACTTCTGTATTTTCTACAGTAATCCCACTCTGGAGTTTATTATCCATAGCTTTGCTAGTAGGGTTAATTGGGGTCAACTTGATCCAATACTTTTCTGGATCAAAAATATGAGCGACTATTTCGGGATTGATCTTAGAATCTTCAGCCACTGCAAAGTTGAGTGTTATTTTCCTATCTCCCTTTGTGTACCATTTTTCACCAAATTTTGCAATTTCCCCAAGATTCCAGATATTTGTAGTCATCCATTTTTCTCTTTCTTCTTGATCTGTGGAATGAATTGAGAATTGTAGTTGGAAATTACCATTAGGATAAAAGTGATTCTTCAGTTCAATTAGTTCATCAAGGAAATCTGCACCTTTGTTTGGAGCAATGGTACTAAGACAAGGCATTAATCCTGGAGCTTCATATTTTTCAGGAAGCAATCTTAGAACTTCTAGAACGTCTTTATTTAATGAAGGTTCACCCATTCGGGCAAATTGAATTTTGAATTTAGGAATAGGTATTTTTCCATCAGGGAAACGTTTTTTGATCATGAAGTCGATTTCTTCGAGCATACCTTCTGTAGAAATTTTACCGTGATAGTACTCCCCTGCGTCACACATTAAGCAACCAACAGGACATCCATACATAGTCGAAATAACCAGAACCCATTTTTCTTCTCTAGGAATAGGCGGTTGTAGACTTTCAACAAATTCTACAATTTTATCATCTTGTTTGGCTATGTAAAGAATAGCTAAATCTTCCTTACCATATTTCCCGAGAAGCTCCATGATAACTTTCTTCATGAGTTATCTCTTTAACTATTTCCATTGCAGCTTTCATGCCATCTCCCATTGCAATAGAGACTTGTCTGTAGTTATTCTTTTTCACATCTCCTACGAAATATAAATGAGAATTTTCAGCTTTACCTTCATACACTTCTAGTAATTTTTCTGAAAGAGCACCTAAATCGGGTTCTCTACCTATTGCAACAATAATCATGTCCCCTATTACAAGTAATATTTTGTCATCTTTCTTTGCATTAAGTACTACTGTTTTTCCATCAAACTTAATTCTACTCGGAATTACACCTGCTAAAATACTTATATTTTCTGCAAGATGAGCTCGGCTTTGAAGGATGGGTATACTTTTTGATATTTTGGATCTTTGAACTATAGATATATTATCAGCAGAATCTTTGTGGTTGAGTGCGTAATCATATGCTACATCTCCTCCACCTATGATGATTATATTCTTCCCTTTAACATGTTTTCTGGCATTATAATTTTCATAAAATAGTTTCTTAGTGGAAAAAGCTTCTTCTTCTCCTTGGATCCCAAGCTTTTTTGGCTTTGAACCAGTACCTATAATGAGATATTGACTCTGAATCAATTCCTTATTTGTTTCAATTAGAAATCTAAAAACATTCATTCCAATATTCTTGTATTCAACGGATTTAACTGTTCTAGTAACATATTCGACATTCTGTTTTCTAATCTGCTGTTTGAGTAATTGGACGTAATCTTCTCCACTAATTCCTTTAGGAAAACCTAGTAGATTTTCAATAAGATTGGCATTTCGTATTTTTCCTCCGATTTCATCTGTAATCAAGAGATTATCTAAACCTGCTCTAGTTAATTGCATTGCAGCTGTTACGCATGCAGGTCCTCCACCAATTAAAGCAACAACAGTTTCTAATTTATCTTTCATTTACAATCTCCTCAGTTGAAGTACAACGACCAAATCCATGAGAAATCGCTCTTATAGTTCCAAGATGCAATTCTTCAGTATAGGTTGCAGTTGCATCGATAATATAGATCACTTCAAAATCCTTCATAAACGCATCTCTTGCAGTTGTCTCACAGCAGAGATGGGACATTATTCCAGTTATGATAACTTGATTTACATTCTTATCCCTAAGTATGTCTTCTAAATCTGTTTCTTCAAAAGCACTATATCTATTCTTCAGCAATATCTCTGATCCATCTGTGTTTAAATGCGGAGATATTTCTGCTTCTTTTGTTCCTATTTGAATGGAATCTCTCCACCATTTTGTCATCATTTCTTCTGGTTTCTCTGTATCAATATGTTTAGTGAAAATTATTGGTCTTTCTTTTTTATGAAAATGCTCTATTAGTCTAGATATGTTATCAATAATGTTTGAAGCTGAAGGGACATAGGCATGATTCGATTCGTTAAGGAAGAAATTTTGCATGTCAAGAATAAGTAATGCTGCTTTGGAAACATCAAAATCAAAAGCAATGTATTTTTTCATCTTTCTACATTCAGTAATCCATTGAGAAACTTTCTCCTTTTGATTTTCCTTCGTTAGATAGATTTCCTTCTCCATTATGATATCATTTTGTCATGCTGTCATATTAAACTGACGGTGAATAACTTAGAAATACAGTAAAGAGGAGAATATTACGGGAGTTTTTATAGGGAATTCAAAGAGAAAAAGTGATGACGAAGGTACTAAGAATAGAATGTATAGAAGTAGAGTTTCATCAAGTTTTGAGCACGCTTTGTCATCAAGTGAAAAACCTCTATAATCGAGCGAACTTTCTGTTAAAACAATCTTTGAACGCCAAAGAGAAAAAGTTACTAATGTATTACGATTTCAACTCTTTGCTCAAAAACGAAGAATGCTATAAAATTCTCCCAGCTCATACTGCGCAACATACTCTCAAACTCCTCTGTAGGAATTGGAGAGGATACTTTCGAGCACTGAAGGAGTGGAAACAACACCCCGACAAGTTCTTTGCCATGCCTCGTCCTCCGAACTATAAAGCGAAAAATGGGGAAGTTGTTGCAATCTTCACCAACCAACAAGCAAGGATAAGAAATGGATGGTTGGTTCTACCTAAGAAAGTAGACTATTACTACAAAACTAGATTAACAGCTAGCTCGAAACTGAAAGAAGTAAGGGTTGTTCCCAGACAAGTAGGTTATACTCTCGAATTAGTGTATGAGAAAATCCTTCCTAAAAAAAGGAAACATTGTACCAGGAAAGGAGGAATAGATTTAGGGGCTATCAACATCGTGGCCTTTGTGGATAACCTTGGTAGTCAACCAATTGTTATCAAGGATCACGGAAAAGGAATCAAAAGTATTATCCACTATTATCTTAAATTCCAAACAAAATTAAGAGAACAATACGTTCAGCAGCAAAAAAAACAATTAAAACATCAAAAAAAATTAGTGTATGGTTCAGCTTATTACCACCTTCGCGAGAAGTTCAGAAAGAAACTTAAAAATGCCATCCACAAGCTAACAAAGTACTTGATCGACTTGTGGATTGAACGTGATTTACATGAAGTGATCATTGGTTATAATCCTAAATGGAAACAAGGAGTGCATTTCCAAAAGAAAATCACCCAGATGTTTGTCGCTATCCCCTTTATGAAAATCATCAACCAGCTAAAATACAAAGGAGCAGAACAAGGAATCAATGTTGAAATGATTCCTGAACATTACACCTCCAAAAGCAGTTTCTTAGATAATGAATTTCCCCAAAAACGATCAATCTATGCAGGGAAACGCTCTCCTCGAGGGCTCTTCACCTCTGCTCAAGGTCATCAAATTAATGCTGATATTAATGCTGCCTATAATGTTTTACTCAAAAGCGATCCGAAAGCATTGCCTAAACGGCGTGTGAACGGGGTAGGAGGATACGTGATGTATCCACGTAGAGTTTGTGTTGACCCACAAGGAATGATACCCAAATCTTCTGCAAAAGTCACTCAACTATCTTGACTATTATGACAAGATGACAACAACTCATCATGAAACGCTTAATTTTACACCTTAAAAGAGATTCCGTCACTTATATGCAAGCACACTTTCATTATCATCAGTTCGTTTTGTTTTGAAACCAACTTCATTTAATCTTCTTTGAATTCCACTGATGAAATCCTTCCCCCTATACTTTGAACCAGGTTTTCCTACATAATGAAGCATACGACCTTCTTCTTTTAAGATTCTGAACAAGTCCACATAAATTTCCTGTGAGTAAAGCTCACCGGCTAAAGCAAATCTGGGCGGGTCATGGAGAATGACATCAAAGGTCTCATCAGCCATTTGCTTAACAGCAACACATGCATCTTCCAAAATTAATTCAATTTTATTGCTTTCAATTCCTGTAAAAAGATCAGCTGAGTAGGGGTTATATTTAGCTATTTCAATGACATTAGGGTCTTTTTCAATGGTTGTAACAGAAGCCTTCATTCTCAATGATTCAATAGCAGTGTACCCCAAACCTGTACAAACATCTAGAACCTTCTCATTAGCAGCAACATTAACAGCAAAGATTTTCCTTCTAGCATCCTCTAGAGGTGTGACATGCTTGGTTCTATGCATTCTGATACCATCTATCTCAATAGTTGGAGCAGTATTTTCAATTGGTTCAAGCTTGTAGTATCTTTCATCGAAAAAAGCAATTTTCTTAGGTTTTTTATCAATTAAAAAAACAGAGGGGTTTTTGGCAATTTTCTGAATAGTTTTTGGATCGTAGCTAAAGTCACCAATTATTATCTTATTGTGTTTGAAAACCACTTTATGTTGAGTAAACCTGAGATCAAAAAAGGCAACAATGGATTCCTTCCCTTGATGATAAGCTTCTAAAATCTTCTCAGCTTCAAAGGAATCAATTAGCATTTCTAAATCTCACAGAATTTTTGGAGAATATTAAACTTCCTAATAGAGTTTTCAAAATAATTAATTTTACATGGCTTTTACACTCTAGATTAATAAAAGAAAATATGTTTTTACAAGAAGCAGAACTAATCTATTCTTATTTCTTTTAGAAACTTACCTGCCCTGAAAATACCATAAGCAGGAATGATAACTAGTACAAGAAAGAAATAATAGAAATTCTTGTAGTTAAAGTCACTATAAACTGGGATTTTTAATAAAGGATAGGGATCTGTAGAGTTTGAATAACCATAAATTAAGTATGGACCAACGTTTGACCAGTCAGACCAAAAGTTGCCTTCTTGAGCCTTCTCCTCATACCAAGTATTATTGATTCCTGAATCCTCAGCTTGAATTGTTCCATTGAAAGTATTATCTAGGAAAATATTATGATGCAGAATGTTGTTTGAACCTCCAATCGACAACCCAAAATCTTGGTATTCAGAAAATCCATTACTCTCAATACGATTATAGATAATTTCACAATTCTCTGACAAACTAACCACCATTCCAGATTTTATGTTGAATTTGCAGATATTATTGATTATTCTACTATAATCTGCATTCACAAGGTATATGCCATAATATGAACCGTTTTCGACTAAATTTGATTTGATTAGAACATTTTTTGTATCTTCTAGATAGATTCCTCTTCCATAACTGCAAACGTTATTGACAATATCAATGTTCTCTGAAACATATACTCTTATCCCCCAAGTTTTCACACTACCATCTAAAGAAGTAATTATTGAATCTTTGATCTCTATAAAATTGCATTTGTAAATGGTTATACCAATGAAACCTTCTTCATTTCTTTGATTTGCAATAACAATCTCATTGCAATCTACAAGAATAAGTTGTCCATAGTTAGGTTCAACTATTTCTATCTTATTCAGATTAGTATAAAAACCTAATTTCTTGTCATTTACTAGATTATCTTGAATATCTAGAAACTGATACTGTAATAAATCCAATTCGTATAAATCTAATCCTGTAGAGTAAAGTTTGTTATGTTTAATGCAAGCATTATACGACCTACTAAAAGATAGAGATCCTCTGTCCGATGTTATTGTATTATTCAAAACAGACACATATAAAGAACCACCAACTGCGATACCGGACCAACCATTATCATTGTAAACATGATTCTGTTCAATAATGGCATAATTAGATTCATGGCATTGTATTCCAGCAACTCCGTTGTTAATACATGTATTATTCATTACTCTGGTTCTGAGTGATTTGGAAAGCATTATACCCGATGAGTGATCATTTTCGATGACAATATTATTTTTTACTTCAGAATCCGGACACTCTTGTAAAACAATTCCTCCCCAACGATTCTTTTCACACAAATTACCAACAATTGTGACATCAATACATTCCTCTAAGTAAATACCACTCCAATAATTTTCAGAACATGTGTTATTCACGATTTTAATGCCATGTGCATATGTTCCCCAAATCCCCTTATTGGTCATTGAACAATTATTATTTTCTAGCAAACCGGTACCAAAAGAAACGTTATATAGATAAATTCCTTGATTATTAGCTCTTAAGAAACAGTTACGTATTATGAAATACTTGGTAGTACTTTCAACTGTAATAGCTGTTCCATTGGTTGTTGTAATATTGTAATTCTCAATAACAAAAGGTTCGTCAAAAGTTCCTATTCCTGAAGAACTATAATTGTTAAAATAAGCATCTGACAAAATCTCTATCGAAGGATGGGAAATATAGCTAGTTGTATATTCTTTTTGCTTCAGTCTTGACTCATAGTTAATAATTGGTGGCTCTCTTCCTTCTAGAGCTGGTGTTTGATAAACACATTCTGCATCAGAACTGACCATAACAGGCAAGACGAGAAACATTAGTATAAATATACATTTTAGTTTCAAATCTATCAAGATAATAAAGAAACAAGCTTCATAAGTTTTTTTCAGTATAACGCAAAATGTTTTTTCTTGAATTTGAGAAAATAACCTTGTTGTTTTTCACTTGTGTAAAAATTAAAACTGTTTAAATATGGTGAATCCTATAATACTAGATGGTGCTTTGTTATGTCTCCTATGGGAAAGAAAAGAATGATAATTCTTTTTTCTATTATTATTGTAACCATGATAATAGTCTCAGTAGTAGGTTATTTTCTTTGGAATATGTTCCTCTCACTTTTTGGAACGATAGAATATGGTATTGAAATTCGTTCTGATGAGGATTTTTTAAAATATGATTTTTCTGGAACAGGATCCTCAGTAGATCCTTATATCATCGAAAACTATGTCTTTAATGGTAAATATATGGGAGTATTAATACAAAATGTTACTAGAAGTTTCATTATTAGAAATTGCACAATCACGGAATTTAATGTAGGAATCTTTTTGAGTGACATCCGTAGTGATTCTGCTCGGGTAATTAATAATGAAATTGTAAATGGTTCATGGCCTGAAGTAGGAGGTTATGATGGTATAGCAGTCACAAATTCAAGCAATGTCTTAATAGAAAACAACACCTTATCTGGAACAGGAATTAACGGAATTTCACTTAAATTTTCAGAGAATTGTACAATTAAAGAGAATTATATAGAATACTGTGGCGATGGAATTGAAGTTGAGTTTTCATCAAAGATTGTATGCTCACAAAATAATGTTTCACAAACTAGTGATGGTATCAAAGTTAGCAATTCATTCAATACATCCATATTTGGAAATATTATTTATGACTGTGATTATAATATTATTGAGATTCTTGAAACATACTCGTGTTATATCACTGGAAATTATCTTATTAATATTGGTTCAAGTAACGAATATTCAGGAAATGGACTATACATGAGAAGGTGTATGGATATGACCATAAACAATAATACTTTTGCAGGATTTGAAGATGGAATTAAAATATATTATACAAATTCTAGCATATTTGTATTCAATCTAATCGAAAACTGTGAAAACTACGGCCTTAGCTTTTTCCAAGATTGTATTTTGAATGAAATCTATCTTAATGCCTTCATTGACAATTCCTTTGGAAATTCTCAAGGATATGAATATTCTGTAACAAACAATAACAGATGGTATAACGAAATTATTCTTCAAGGAAACTACTGGAGCAATTATTTAGGTTCAGGAAATTATACAATAGATGGGAATACTGATACTGAAGACATATATCCGCTTCTAACTTCTCCTCTCTAGTTTTTTACAGTATAATGAGAACATGTTTACTCTGAAATCTCTGGATTAACCTTGCTGTTTAGAGGACCTTATTGGAAGAGTGCATTTGCCTTACATGTCTTAATTGTGCAAAAATTTTTTCTAGTATTTCTGTGTAAACATCCTTACTAATTGTCTAAACCATTCTTTTCGTTTCATCTCTTCTGGATTATCTAGTGGATCTTCGGATACTTTCTTGCTTTGTTTGTTTTTTGAGTGAACTCCGTAATAAGCTCTGTAAGATAA
>JAAFKI010000026.1 GCA_021399345.1 Candidatus Heimdallarchaeota archaeon | reverse complement strand
GAATTGGCTCAATGTTAATCTTATCTCGATATTTATCTTCAAATAAAATGATTGCAGAACTTCTGTAAAATTCTTTTTCACCATTATAATAAAGATAAGCACAACCGCAGCCTAAAATAGCATCTACTGTAAGATAGAGTTTATCATATTCGTCAGCTTCCTCTTCAGTAAGTTTAGGAATTTCCACCATTTGTTCAAGAAACATTGCTGCCATTTCTTTTGCAGACGATTTGATATCTTCATCTTTTATTTTGATTTTTTCAAAAGGATTTTTTCCGATCAGAGTTTTACCCATCTGAGCTACTAAGACTCTAGTCCAGGGATAATCTGTTCCTTCACCGTCTTTGGGAATTTCAGTATTTGTTAAAACTTCGACATCTAGGAGCGAACTATATAGAGGGTCTTCTAAATATTTAGCAACAACTTCACTTATCTTAACCATAGTTTTTTCTAGATTATCTCCAGAAGCTTTTTCCTTTAGAACAATAAGAAAATCACAATCGGATTCTCCAGCAATATGTTCTTTAGTAACAACACTGCCAACCAATATAAGACATTCAATATCATTCTTCAATTTAGCTTTAACATCTTTTGTAAATTCATCGATTAAATTTTGATACTCATCCCTCATAAACATAGGACCTCTAGGTGGGCCTCTAGGCGGACCACCAGGCGGACCAGTTGGGGGACCTGTGGGTTGTTCACTCATCGTAATCTCTCGTTTTGCGTTTTTGATTTTGATTATCTTATAATAATCATTTTGTGATAGTTTTATTAAACTTTACTCAAAATATAAAGAATGTGATTACATCATATTCCCATTAAAGTTTTAAATTCGATAGGTAATTGTAATCTGTAATTGGCGTATCGGTTGAAAACGATGGGGAAAAAGAAACGAAGTTATGATGATCAAATCGAGCTATGTTCTCATAATGCTACAATAAAGAAGATTACAGAAGTTTTACAGACTGATGTAAAGTTTGGTCTCAAGCATGAAATCGTTGAACAGAGATTGGAACTATATGGAACTAACGTTATCCCTAAAGTGAAAGGTTCCGTATGGGATGTTTATATTGCTCCACTTCTTAATTGGCTCATCAATATTTACCTTATCGTTGCATTAATCATGGTTATACTGGGATTGATTAAAGCTTTTGTTTTCAAGAAATCATCATCAGATGTTTGGGGACAAATAGGTTTCTGGATGTTGATTATTGGTGCAAATATCATATTTACAATTTTCCAACAAATAAGAGCTCAATTCAAACTTGATGCACTTCATAAGCTATCGGCACCATCATCTACAGTAATAAGAGATGGGGTTCCTGAAAGCATTACAGCTGACTTACTAGTTCCAGGAGATTTGATTGAGCTGGATCAAGGAGACAGGATTCCAGCTGATGCTAGAATAGTCTATGCTAGCAATTGTTTAGTGAATGAAAGTGCACTTACTGGGGAGTCAGTAGCAGTGGAGAAAACAAATACTCCACAAGAATGTCTAGAAGAAGATACACCAATTTCACAGAGAATCAATATGCTTTACACTGGAACATTTCTAGAATCTGGAAGAGCTGTTGCATTAGTAGTAAATACAGGTATCTTTACAGAATTAGGAAAATTATCTGTTGAACTACAAGAAATAGGTTCAAATGAGATACCAATTAGATCCAAAGTCAACCGATTAGCGAAGTGGTTGGGATTAACAGTTGTTGCATTCTTAGTGGTTTCGGTTATTTACAAAGCAATTATACATTCAATCAATGGTACTCTAGGGGAAGTTGTTTTCCTAGAAGATGTTGTGATCACAGTTACTACATCTATGTCAATTATGCCAATAAGCATCCCCCTGTTAACAACATTGATTCTTTTGACAGGAGTATTGTCAATGGCAAAAGATAGAGTGATAATAAGAAATCTTTCAGCTGTAGAAACATTAGGGAGAAGCTCTATTCTGTGTACTGATAAAACAGGAACAATAACTTCAAACCAGATGACGATTCAAAGAATTTGGGACACGGAACAGTTTTATGGAGTCTCAGGTGTTGGATATAGCAATAAAGGAGCAATATATCCACTAGGAGAAGAGTATCCAGATTCAATTGATGAATATCATTTGCCAGATTCATTGAAACCATTTGCAGAAGACTCTTCACTAGAATATCTGCTAGTTGGAGGATTACTGAACAACAATGCTCACTTAATAGTAGAGGAAGTGTTTGAACCACATCACCAAATATCGTGGAAAACAACAGGAGATCCTACAGATGGTGCATTCCTAGCTCTATTCAACAAATCGGGAATAGTAGAAAAAGAGATAAGAAAACAGTATGGATATCTATCAGAATTTAATTTTGATTCAATACTGAAAAGAATGAGTAAAACCTTCCAAGACAAAGAAGGGTACACACTATTCTGCAAAGGGGCAAGTGAAACAATTTTACCATTATGTACTCACATAGGGAAACCAGAAAAATATAGAGCAATTACAAAGGAAGACAAAGAGAAAATAATGGAAAATGTAAGTAAGTTTGCAGCTCAAGGATATAGAGTGATATCTCTAAGTCTACGTCCAATGAATAAGGATACAGTAATACCAAATAATCGAGCAGAAGCAGAAAATGAACTGATATATAATGGATTCGTATGTATGCTAGACCCACCAAGATATGGGGTAGGTGAGGCAGTAGAAGACTCCTATCAAGCTGGGATAACAACGATAATGATCACAGGAGATAGTCCAATAACAGCAAAAGCAATAGCAAAAGAAGTAGGGATAGTAAGAGGAGATGAACTAGTAGTAGAAGGAAATCAAATAAAAAATCTAACAGAAGAAGAGTTCTTCAAAACAAGAATTTTCGCAAGAGTATCACCACAACATAAACAAGTAATAGTAGAGAAATATCAAAGTAAAAACAAGATTATAGCAATGTGTGGGGATGGTGTTAACGATGCTTTGGCTCTTACTAATGCTGATGTTGGAATTTGTATGGGTATTGCTGGAACTGAAGTTGCTAAACAAGCCTCCGACGTTGTTATAGCTGATGACAGTTACACTAGTACTGTTCTTGGTATCCGTGAGGGTCGTGGTCTATTTGACCGTATCCGCGTTATGATTTTCTTTTATATCACACTTAACATTGCTGAGGCAATCATTTATTTCGCTAGTTCTTTTATTCCTGGGTTCCATTTAGTTAATGATTTTCAACGAGTCTACATCTTTTCTACCGCTCACTTAATCCCTCCTTTAGCTTTCATTTTTGATAGTATTACCACAGAAATTATGGATTATCCTCCCAGAGATGATGAAGAAATTTTCAATAAAAAATATGTCTTTGCTCTTGTTGTTCTAGCTTTGTCTCTTGCTTTTTCAGGCGGACTGGTTTATTTGCTTGGTTATTTCAATTTGCTTTCAATTTCAAGTTTCAACCAAACTGGAATAATACCCATTCTTTTTGGAGAACCAGGATCTGTGCTTTCTTCTCCAGTTACACTTGCACATGCTAAAGCAAGAACTATGTTCGTTACAGTACTAGTTATTGCTGAAAGTTTAGTTGTTCTAAGTCTACGAAGATTGAATAAATCCATCTTTCGTTCATTCAAAGAAGATAGAAAATGGGTTGTTTTTATTTTAGTTTTCAGCGTTCCAATACTGCATATTCTCCTCATGTATATCAAACCATTACAGATACTTGCTGCGAAAATCTTTCCTTTCCTACCTGAATTTCTCCCCCTAGATATTCTTGACTGGTTGGTTATTCTAGTAGCTGTGATTGTACCTCTAGCAACACTTGAAACGTATAAATACTTCATTCGTAGGCGAAAGTCTTATTATTAGCTTTACATAAAGTCCATGTCTGAAAACTTATAATTTACTCTAAAAAATTTGTCTTAAACTCCATCTGGTGTAATTATGCCTTACAGTCAACAAAATAGAATCAAAAATCATCCCGTATTACAGGAAAAGGAATCTGTGGTCGTAAATTTTACTTTTGATGACAAAAAGTTGTTTGGTAAAAAGGGGGAAATGATATCTTCAGCTCTTATTGCAAATGGAATTCAGATTTTTGGAAAACATCCTGAAGATAAGGCTCCTTTAGGGATTTTTTGTGCAAATGGTCAATGCGCTCAGTGTACAGTTTTAGTTGATGGTATTGCTCTCAAGTCATGTATGACACCTCTAAACGAAGGCCAAAAAATTGAGAGTATCGAAGATTATCCTCCTCTTCCTGAAGATGATGAAGAAGTAGTTTTCAAACCAATTCCTACTATTGATACTGATGTGCTTATAATTGGAGCTGGTCCAGCAGGATTACAAGCAGCTTTGACATTAGCTAAACTTGGATCCAAAACCATTCTTATTGATGATAAAGATCGACTTGGTGGTAAACTTCTCCTGCAAACTCACAAGTTTTTTGGGTCTGTTAAAGATTCATTTGCTGGGACTCGAGGAATTGAGATTGCCAAGATACTCGAAGAACAGATAAAAGAGTTTGAGAACATAGAAGTTTGGTTAGATAGTCCTTGTATAGCTGTTTTTTCAGATAAATTAGTTGGAGTACTTAAAGGCGATAAGTATGTTCATATTAACCCTAAGAAACTCTTAGTTGCAACTGGAGCGAGAGAAAAAATGCTTACTTTTCCAGGTAATACTTTACCAGGGGTTTATGGAGCTGGAGCTTTTCAAACCTTAGTGAACCGAGATTTAGTTAAATCAAGCGAAAAGATTTTCATCATAGGAGGTGGGAATGTTGGAATTATCGCTGGATATCATGCTATTCAAGCAGGTATTGAGGTGGTAGGATTAGTTGAAGCACTTCCGAAGTGTGGTGGATACAAAGTTCACGAAGATAAGCTACGAAGGTTAGATGTTCCAATTTATACTCGACATACAGTTATAGCTACACATGGAAAAAATCATGTTGAAGCTGTTACAATATCACAAATAGATGAGAAATTTCAACCGATAAAAGGAACTGAAAGAACATTCGAAGTTGATACAGTTCTTATTGCAATTGGATTAGATCCTGTAAATGAGTTTTACGTGAAAGCAAAGGAATTTGGTATGGATGTGTGGGCAGCAGGAGATGCTCTAGAAATTGCCGAAGCGTCTTCTGCAATGTTCAGCGGTAAAATTGCGGGTATGAAAATAGGTCAATCTCTGGGGCATACCAAAGAAGATGTACCAACTGAATGGGAAGAAAAAGCTGAGATTCTAAAAAGTCATCCAGGCCCAGTTGTAAAAATAGAGAAACCTATCAGAGAAGAAGGAATTTGTCCTGTCTTTCATTGTAATCAAGAAATTCCCTGTAATCCTTGTACTTCAGTTTGTCCCAAAGAGCTCATCGTTATTCCTGAAGGTGGAATATTGGGCTTACCAGAATTTCAGAAAGAACAAGAAGTTGAATGCATAGGTTGTGCTCAATGTGTTGCAGTTTGTCCGGGTTTAGCAGTTACTCTTCTAGATTATAGAGAAGATTCAAATTATCCTGAAGTAACAATTCCAACAGAAATCTTTGTTGAAAAAGTAGAGGAGGGAGATAAACTAATGGTTGTTAATGAAGATGGAGAGGAGCTGGGAATCCATGAAGTTGAAAAGGTTAGAATTTTGAAAAAATATTCTAAGACTCAACTCGTTACTGTTAAACTACCAAAAAAAGTTGCTTTGGAAGCAGTTTCGTTCAAAACGCCTAAAGCTTATGAACTTAAGGAAATAGAGCAGTATAAAGATATAATCCCTGATGAAGCAATAATCTGTAGATGTGAAAGAATTACAGCTGGAGAAATCAGAGCTTTAATCAGAATGGGCATAACTGATGCCAATGAGCTGAAAGCTAAATCAAAAGTTGGAATGGGTGCTTGTGGAGCTAAAACTTGTTCAAAACTAATAGAGAAGTTGTTCAGAGAAGAAGGTATCTCTTACGATGAAATAACTCCTTTTGTGCAAAGACCTCTATTTATAGAAGTACCTCTGAAATATTTCACCGGATCTCAGGAGGAGGATGAGTAAAATGAGTAAGAAATATGATGTCATAATTATTGGCGCAGGAAGTGTAGGCGTTCCAGCAGCTTATGCAATGTCTAGGGAAGGGTTGAAAGTTGCAGTTATAGAATCACTTCCTTCATCAGGTCAAGGTCAGAACAAAAAAGCTATTGGAGGAATAAGAGCCACTCATACCAATCCTTCAAAAATCCTCTTATGCCAAGATTCAATAGATATCGTCTCTAATTGGGAAGACAGATACGGTCATGATATCGAATGGTTTCAAGGTGGTTATACATTTGTTGCATATAATGAAGCTCATGAACAACTCATGAAAGAAAATCTGGTCATCCAAAAAGAATCAGGATTAAACATCAATTGGGTAGAGAGAGAAAAAATCATTGAGTTAGTGCCAGGAATCAGCAAAGAGGGATTACTTGGAGGAACTTATTCTCCTGAAGATGGTAACTCTTCTCCACTAAAAACTCTCTATGCTATTCAAAAGCAATCTCTTACAACAGGAGCTGAATATTTCTTTAAGGAATCTGTGACTAATATTGAACTCAAGAAAGGAGCAGTTAAGAAAGTTATTACAAATAAGGATGAGTATGAAGCAGATTTTGTTATTAATGCAGCTGGAGCTTCAGCTAAACAAATAGGAGAAATGGTTGGACTCAATTTACCAATTTTTCCAGACTCACATGAATCTGGTATCAGTGAACCTGTTCAGAAATTCATTGATCCTTTAGTTGTAGATTTAAGACCTGGTAAAGGAACCAAAAACTTCTATTTCTACCAAAATATAGAAGGTAAGTTTATTTTGTGCCTAACACCAGAACCAATTATACCTGGAATAAATGAAAATGAGACTTCAGTCTTTCTTCCACAAGTAGCACAAAGGCTTATTGGTCTTATACCTAGAACAAAACACTTGAAAATGAGAAGAACTTGGAGAGGGCTTTATCCCATGACACCTGATGGTTCTCCAATTGTAGGTAAAGTAGCTGATTTTAAAGGATATATTAATGCGGTAGGAATGTGTGGTCAAGGATATATGCTAGGTCCGGGTTTAGGAGAATTACTAGCTAGGCTGGCAATGGAAAAGACTTCCCCATCAGATGATAGAATCCTAGAGGAACTTTCTTTAGAGAGGGATTTCGGGAAAATTGAAAAACTAAAATAACCTCCTTGCACTCAAATGTGGGTTGCAAGAACGAATAGTTTTATAATCAAAATAAACGCACTTTAAGATTAGTTCAATACCATCAATTAGTTGTTGTCTATGAAACCAGATTACGAAATTAAACGTCTTATTCGGTGTAATGAATCTGACATTACATGTACAGGCGGAGTGGTTTTTATAGGAGATGGTCATACAGGCAAAACTCACGCAGCTTTGAATCTGTCAAGTTTTAAGCAGGGTGGTTTCATAAATGCACAATGTCAAACAATTTCTAAATCGATTAATTTAGAGTTTGAATATTTTATTGCTCATTCGAATATTGAAAAATTCAGGGTTACTATTAGCTCTCAACTTTTTATTATGCCTGGTCAAAAAGGAAAAGCTGAGGTAGGAACAGGATTAGCTTTCGAAGATGCTTTGGATTTATATTTCGATATTAGGTCAATTAATGAGGTTATCGTGCTAGTTCTAACTTATAATCTCAACAGTATAACTACTTTCCAAAATCTTGAATATTGGCTAAACAGAGCTATTGAACAAGAACTAATAAAAGAGTATACGAATATTGTTCTATTAGGTACACATCTAGATCAAGAAGATACAATAATTGTTAAAGAAGAGGAAATAGAAGCAGGTCGAAGTTTCATCTCAAACCATGTTGAAGAGAGAATCGGGATTAATATTGGTCTAGATAGAATCATTCCAATTAAAATATCAAATATGACACATAAAGGAATTCCAGAATTCCAAGAAGAGATAACTGATTGCTTCTTTAGATCCTTTGATATTAAACAAATAATAAACGAAAACCTGTGTATAGAAACCCAAAGTTTGGGAGAAATAAGCAATATAGGTAATGAATAGAGGTAGTAGAAATGAAGAGACAAGAATCATCTTTAATGTCAATCTTGCTAATTATATTATGTTTTAACTCAATAATTTATTATGAAATTCAGGATACAGATCTAAGTAATAATAACCCAGTTGATGAGCTATTTCCACAAGTTGATTCAAATATTGATGATGATTCTTATCAGATAGACGATTCATTTTTAATAAAAAAAGATCTGATTCCAGGAAATTTCCAAACTTTTGCATTCTTTAGTGGAGGAGGAACAGAAGTGGGAAACGATCTGATTGATGAACCAGAATATCCAAATGAAGCTGACAATAATGATACAGCTTATTATCCTAATGTAATAGAATGGGTTACTTATAATGAAGTTAAAGATGGAGGGCACATACCTAAAGAACTCTATTGGAGATCTATAAGCACTGATCCAATTACTCATCCTAGCTCCGCAGGAGAATGGCATCATTTAAGGGAGAGAAATTTTCCTTCTGAGCCTTCAAAAATGTTCAGCCCTGTTTTTACTGAAGATTGGGAAATTAGCGGAAGAGTATATTATTTAACTTATATCAGAACAAATGATGGGGTATATTTCTCGGAATACATTACTATAACAATGAAATTTAGTGTGCACTTATTTAATCCTGCAGATAACACTTCCGTTGAATTGACTTCTACAACTACTCCAATATCTGTTAATAGGACTCTTACACAGGAAACATTTTCTTCTGAAATAACAGGCTCCTATACAATTCCTGCAGGATATAGGTTAAAATATGACATAGAATATATGTACGATACAATTCCATCAAGCTATTCATTATTGATGTATACCGGTTATCCAGCTGGTGGACTCTCTGGTTCTCTAACTTGGACCATAACAGATCCTACTTATGGAAATACTTACACATTGAATAATAATCAAAGAATGGCGGGAGTTCAGCTATATATGCGTTCGAAAGAATTCCCAGATATCAATGTTTATGGTGTCTCTAACAATACAGTATATTCATTAGCTGAAAATGTGTCTGTTGTTGTAACAGATGGATCAATTAGTTCATATAGATGGGATGGGGGTACATGGAATTCTTTTGTAAACGATGTCCAAACTCTACTACCAACAACACATGGCTGGCACTATCTAGAAGTAAAAGCAAGTGATCCAGTTTTTAATAATACAAATGTGGTTTTATACAAGTACGGGTATGATGCTTCGACGGATAATATTCTTCTAAATAATGCGATGAGCGGACAGTATCTTAAAGGGGGTTTTATACTTGATTTTAGTGTTTACAATATTGATTCAGTTCAATATAATTGGGATAATAATGGGAGTTGGTTTTCTTTACTAAATCCGTACGATATAACTACGGGCAT
>JAAFKI010000197.1 GCA_021399345.1 Candidatus Heimdallarchaeota archaeon | reverse complement strand
ACCTAGAAGGTGATCAGTTAGAGTAGAATTTGTGTAAAGGAGCTTTCCATTTACATAAGTCCCCACAACCAAATCAAGCTGATCTGAAACTAAGATAGCCTTAGAAACGTCAGCTACGTATATTGAAGTTATAAACAACCCCAATACAGCAAATGTCAAAATTGTTTTTTTTCTGTTCATTGTAATTACACATATTGGATTAAAGTTTTAAGAACTTTGTGAAACTCTTGAAATTGTTACAGATTTTAAAATGAAAGAATAATCTAAAAATAAAAGGAAAAAATTGGTAAAAAGAAAAAGATTGAAAGTAGATATTACTTTCTTTTACGTATGTAGGTCGCTATCAGTCCAATTGCTGCTAATCCAACAATAACTCCTTCAATAGCAAAAGGAATTCCAGTTACTATATCTATAGTTCCAGGTATAAACTTCCAAGTGCCTTGATCAAGTTCTTCATGAAGCTCAACCAAAAAACCTGTAGCTGCTTCATAGTAAGCATGTACTTCATAAGCAATCCCCCAGGTGTTGAAAAACCTTGTGTCATAGTATTCAACAAGGATTGCGTCATAGGTATCACCATTAGTAGTTGTGACAGCTGGAGTACCTATGACTAAACCTAGTACGGGAGTATAGCTTATATCATCTCCAATAACAGCTGTAGGTGATATTGCAAAAATTGTCCATTTAATGAGATTTAGGTATGAATCAGAGATTAAACTGAATTCTTCTAATAAGATATATTTGGGATCAGCAAGTTCAATGGAACCAGCCAAAGCTGTAGTACCGTTCTTAAAAGTTATTTTTCTATTATCAGGGTTTATCATATCAAAATATTTAGTTTCATGTAGAACTGTCATTTCAATTGATTCAGTTGCATTTTCTGTATACAAACTACCCAGTATGATAGTAGTTCTGTTATCATAAAAGGCGAGAAAATTCAATCGAAGTTCAGTAGGGTCTTCTAATAAACCAAATCCATAATCTTCAACTGGTTTGATAATCACTTGAATTTGAACTATTAGATCGGATATATCTGCTGGTATGAATACCTTCTCATCAGATATGGTCACATAAGCTTGTAGTACGTCAGCTGCTACAGAGGTTGATATTAACAGTTTCCCATCTACAATGCTTCCAACCTTTATTTCTAATTGATCAGAGGCTAATATTCCTTTAGTTAAGTCAGAGGAGATTATTGAAAATAAGAGTATTCCCGCTAATAAGTAAGATATAATTGCTTTGTTTTTCATGTTAATATTACAAATGAGCAATCGAGTTAAAGAATTTTTTGCATAAAAAAACTAAAGGAAGAAGAATTCATTTCTTCTTCTTAAGATAAACCACTGTGATACCTGCAACTACAATAACAGCTATTGAAATTCCTAGCACTAAAGTTAGAATATTTGACGTAATTTTTATTTCTGTAGGTACAAATCTCATAGTTATATTGTAATCAGGATAACCTTCAGTCGATTTGATAAGCAAACCTGTTTTTGATTCATAATGAGCCTCTACAGTCTTGAATATTTCTAAGCCGAAAGTAGTTGTGTTTACATATTCTACTTGTATTGTATTATAAGTTCCCAGATTTAAGAAGAGTAGTTCAGGTGTATCAACAACATTTCCAAAAGCTTCAGTATAAGTAATAGTATCGCCTATTTCAGCTGTAGGTGAAATAGCAAGGAATGTCCATGCCCATTCTTCCAGAATATAAGAATTAAAACTTTGCCAGAAGTTTACTAAACTGGTTATTTCAGTGTAAACAGATTCTGACGGAGCTACTTCCTCAAAATTATAAGAAGTTCCATTACCATAGGTAATTCTGGTTTTATTTTCGTTAACTAAATCTATAACACTATTCTGATGTAATGTTGAAATCTCTACACTCCAAGTAGAATTAGCAATAAAAAGTCTTGCACCAGCCAATAAGGTTGTCCTATTATGTTCAAAGATTAGATGAGTTAATTCAAAAATATCCATACTTTCTATGAATGCATATTCTGTATTAGTAGTGTAGTTATAAGTTACTTTAATTTGGGTAAGCTTATTACTCGAATCTCTTGGTTTGAACGATTTCTCAACCTCAATTTCCATGTTCCAAAGTAGTTCATTAGTATGAGTGTCATTTGTAATTAAATAGTCCCCTTTAACATAGCTTCCATTATTCACCTCTAATTGATCTGAAGCTACCAACCCCTTTGAAAGATTGGAAGTTATTATTGAAGCAAACAAGAAACCCAAGATAAAAAAGGATAGAATTGTTTTTTTCTTCATAGTAGATAATATTTAGTGTTACAAGCTAATTAAGATTATGGGAATAAGTAACGTAAGAGGTTCTAGATTTCACTACGAGTAACTTCCTTGCCTTTTAATTTAGTTTCTAGCATATATCTTTCCAATTGTTCATAATTTTGAGAAACATCCATGTCTAGACCGAAACCAAGATCTTCAATGATCATCCAACCCATCTTGATTTTGAAAGCCAGTTCTAATACTCTAATGGCATCCTTCAGTTTTGCTAATTTTAGGACGATTTTCAATAGTTTTCCCCAAGTTGCAGGACGTCTGAAAACATACCAAGCAACTGCCCAAAATGATCTTTTTCTTCGTAAGATGCTTATATCCTCAATTATTTTCTGCCCTTCAACAATCCCTTTAGCACTGAAAGAAAGCATTTCACCAGGAAAGACTTCATAATCACGAAAATTGCCAGTTACTCTTCCTGCATCAGGAAACCATTTTTTAGATAATTCGTAAGGTACTAAAGGCAAAACAAAATCATAACCTTCCATTTCAGAAAGTTGACTCAGAAATTCATCTATTCTTTCTACAGTTATTGCTGGTGTATCTGCCATACAAACTACATAGTCATCAAATTCTTTCCCTTGCGCTTTAAGATATTCATACCCTGCAAGATATTTTTCATGTAAATCTGCAAGGAAATCTACTGGAACATATTCTACTTGGTCACCAAAATCAATATCTTCTCTAGATACACCTAGAGAGTATATCCCTTCAACATATTCAGATTTTACTAATTCCTCCACAACCCATGCAATAACAGGTTTACCAAGAAATGGGAGAAGACATTTCCCTTTATACTTTTCATCAGGGTCTAACACTTGCATTATTTCTCTTCGGATATTTTTATCTTTTCCAGACATTAACAAAATGGGAAATTTCTTCTTCATGATATTTATCCACCTATAAAAAATGTGGCTGCCTTTTTAAAGAGTCCATTGCAACGATTGTGCAAAATACTCCACAGTCCGTTTAGAAGCATTTATATGACATAATGAAAAGAAGCATCTAATGCTTCCAGGTACTCTCTCGATTATCTTCTTTGGGATAGAGTTTTTCATACTAGTAGCTGTTATTATCTTCAATAGGAAGCATCCATTCTTCTGGTCAATCGCAATGATGCTGGTTCTTTTACAGCTGTATCAGTTAGCAGAATTTCTTATCTGTATAGGGGTTAACGAAAACATTACAGGTAAAATAGCTTACACAATCATTACTTTCCTTCCACCTATGGGTTACTTTCTTAGTTCTAAGGTTGTTGGATGGAAATTCCCAGATTATTGGATAGGATTTGCAGCTGCTACAGGTTTTTCGTTATATTATATAGTTACACCAGGATCAGTAGTTCTTGATAGTTGTAATCCTTTTTATGCAGTCTACTCAGTCCATCATTCTTTTTACTATGGTATTTACTATATGGGCATCTTAGTTTATAGTATATTCTTTCTTGCTGCTCACTTAATATTTCGTAGAAATAAGGTTGATAGAAAATCCAGTCTATTTGTGTTGATAGGTTATCTATCTTTTCTGGTTCCAATGTATTTAATGGTCTGGGTAGATAGTTATTTTGCCACTAAGGTACCTAGTATTATGTGTAAGTATGCTCTCTTGCTTGCAGTAATTTTAGGAGTATTCTCATTCATTAAACCTAAAATTCTAGAAACTCAAACAATAGAAAAAAAGGTTGAATAAACCTTACTTCTTATCTGGTTTCAACTTGGTTTTTGATACATATTTTTCTAATCTTTTATAATCTTGGATCAAATCCATATCATATCCAAAACCTAAATCTTCTATAATCACAATATCTGCTTTACAATCGAACGCAATTTCAAAAATACGAATACCATCTTTTACTGTTGCTCTTTTAAGGAATACTTTGATTATTTTTAACCAGGTTCTTGGTTTCTTAGCTATAAACCAAACAACTGTCCAGAAAGACCTTTTTTTCCGACTATCAGAAAATTGCCGAATGGTATCTTCACCAGTTTCAATTGCTCTGTAACTTAAAGCAAAAATGTCGCCTGGGAATAAACTATGATCTTTAAAATGACCTACTGTCCTATCAGGTTCAGGAAACTCAGCTTCAGCTATTTCTATTGGAACGACTCCCCAAAGAAAATCATAATGTTCCTTTTCAGACACTACTTGAAGAAATTCATCTATGCTTTCTATCTTGACAGCAGGAATGTCCGAACCACACATTATAACCATATCATGATATCTTCCCTTTTCTATCAAATAGTCAAAACCGACTCTATACTTGTCATAAACCTCAGCTGTTGTTTCAACAGGAATGTATTCTAAATTCCCTTTCAGCTGAAGATCCTCCTCAGAAAGCCCTAAAATATAGATTTGATCAACGTATTTCGATTTTTCCAGCTCATCAATAACCCATTGAATGATAGGTTTTCCCAAGAGATCCAGCTGACATTTTGATTTATATTTCATTTCTGGATCCAAAACTTGCATAATTTCTCTTCTTTCTTTATCTCTTCCTGCCATAAGGAAAACCGGATATTTTTTCATTTTTTTCACAATCCCAATTATTCTAATTACATCTTTGTTTTCTTAACATAATCTTTCAAACGCTCATAATCTCCTGGTAAATCCATATCTAAGCCAAGACCTGGATCATCATAAACAGGTGCTGCAGCATTAAGTCGAAAAGCTCGACGAAAAGCGATTATCGCATCATCTAGAGTACCCTTCCCCCGAGCGATTTTGATTAATTTTGACCAAGCTAAAGGTCTTCTAGCAACATATCTTAGAAAGGGTCCCAGTGACCTCTTCTTTCTTAACCGCATAAAACTATCAATCACATGCCCATATTTTTTGATAGCCTTTGAGCTAATCATCATTAATTCACCTTGAATTGCATTAATATCTTTCAATATCGCAAGACCTCTACCTGAATCTGGAAAAACTTCTTCAATAGTCTCTTTAGTAATCAAGGAGATGATAAAATCAAGTTCCTTATTTTCCTGTACAAAATTTATAAATGATTCAATAGTTTTAACTTTGATTCCAGGACAATCACTACTACAGAAAATGACAAAATCATTGAATTTTCCATGTTGTTCTAAATAATCAAGACACGCATTGAATTTCTCAGCAAGGGTTGATTTGAGACCAATAGGAACATAATGAACATTACCTTTTATATCAATATCCTCTTTTGTTAGTCCAAGAATATATATTTCCTCTACCATAGAAGATTTTTGAAATTCTTCAACAACCCATTCTATTACAGTTTTACCATGCATCGGAAATAGAATTTTGGCTTTATATTTTCCTTCAGGATCCAATTCTTTCAAAAATTCCCTTTTTTCTTCATCTCTTCCAGCAAATATCAAAATAGGTATTTTCATCTTATCCCTAATATAATTACACTACTAGTTTTTTACTGTTTCAGTGAAACAGTCATTTTGTACATCTGAAATACTGCATGGGTCCTTTCATATCTACAGCAGGTCGACATCCTTGAAATCGACTATCTTATAAAGATATAAAACAAATTAAAAGTGTTCATTTCAGATGGCTCATTATACAATTCTCACCTCAAAAGAAATTACTAAATTTGCAAATGCATATTCACTCGGTAAAATTATCAAATTTTATCCAATGTCGGGGGGATCTAGTACAAATTATTTTATCCAAAATAAAACTCAGAAACATATCCTAACCATCTGTGAATATGTAACTAGGCAACAAACCCTAGCCTTAACGAAATTGTTGATCTACCTTCACAAACACCATTTTCAAACTAATCAAGTGATTTTGTCAAAAGATCACGAATATGTACTCGAACATAATGGTAAACCTGTCTATTTAAAGAAATTTCTTGACGGAGAGATAGTGAAGAGACCCACAATACAATTTGTTGAACAATTAGGTAGGCGCATAGCCCAGTTACATGAGATTCCCTGTCCAGATAATATCCAAACCGCTTCTCCCTACGGTTTATCTTATCTTGATGAAGTAACCTCCTCAGATATTGATCATCCCTATATTGAGTGGCTTAAAACCAAATTAGAATATATAGAGGCACTAATTCCAGACCAACTACCAACTGGATTGGTTCATGGTGACATATTTCCAGATAATATTATTCAAAAAAATGGAAATCTGGTAGCAATTATTGATTTTGAGGATGTTTCAAATTATCTCTTGATTTTCGATTTGGGTATGGCCATAACAGGATTGCTAACTATGGATAAAATAGTTGATATGAGCTACACGAAAGCTCTAATAAAAGGATACCAAGAAGTGAAATCGTTAACACCAATTGAAATAAAATCTTTAAATCTATTTTGCATTTACGCTGCGATATTAACATCTATTTGGCGATTTCGACAATCTCATATCCGCTTCGCAACCTACGAAAAATCAACTGACCACCAACAAATGGTAGATATAGCTGATAAATTATATGAAATGGGAAACAGCGAATTTATGAGAATCGTATTCGATTGAAATATTACCACTTGACTTCATTAAATACTAACCGTTTATATTCACAGAAACAATACAAATTGTTCAGTGAAACCTTGTTAAGTCTAATCTTTAACTTATCCCTTCAGTAAAAGGAACATTTTTTATTTTGCTTACATATTTTTTGACTTTCATGTAGTCATCTGTTAGGTCAATGTCCATACCAAAAGCGGCATCATTAATGATCACTGCTTTGACTTTGACATTTCCTATTATTTCAAGAAGTTTTTCTGCTTTAGCTAAAGTCATTCTTCCTAAAAGAAATCTGATAATTAATGGCCATGTTCTTGGTTTTCTAAGTACAATTCTGATAATAGGAGTTAATGCACTACTCTTTTTTTCTCTGTTTTCTTTTCTAATTCTACGTCTTCCGCTTCCAGTTTCATCAATAATTTTTTGACCAGTTCTAATTCCCTTTTCACTCATAGCATACAGTTCCCCAGTGAATACTGTTATTTCCTTGAATTTCGCTACGACTCTTTGGTGATCAGAAAATACATTTTTACTAACATCTTCAGGTACAACAGATTGGATGAAATCATAATCTAGATAATTATCAAGTATTTCAAAAAAATCATTAATTGGCTCTACTGTAATGCCTGGGGTATCTGAAGAAGAAACAACAAACATATTATCGTCTAGGCCTTGTGATCTGGTATATTCCAGACCTGCTAGTAGTTTTTGTCCAAAAGTTGAAATAAGCGGAATTGGTACATAATGGACTGGAAAGTCAAATGATGCCATCTCTTTTTGAATACCTAAGAGGAATATTTCTCCACAGTAAGGAGACTCTCTTAAGGCTTCTAGTTGCCAATCTATTATTCTTTTGCCTAAGAAGGGTAAAAGAGCTTTAACTTTATATTCATCATTTGGGTCTAAATCTTCCAAAACTTCTCTCTTTTTCTCATCTCTACCACAAAGAACAAAGACAGGGTACTTTTTTACCATATCATTAACCAATTTCTAACAAGAAAACTCATTTAAAAATAATTCCGTGGGATGATTAGGTTGTTTTAAAGAATAATTGCCACACCCAATCAACTAGAGTATGGATAAGTATAGCTGAAAATAGACCGCCTTTCCACCAACAAATACCATAAGCAACTCCTGCTATAGATGCAAGCAGAATATAGACCCAAATAAACTCTGGCGAAGTATTATTCCAATGACTTATACCAAAGATAACAGAAGCGACAATTAGGATACCCCACTTCCAGTATTTGAAATACCTTCCATCTTTCTTAACAACTTTGTTAGTAAGTTGATGCTGGATAACTCCTCTTGCAATTAATTCTTCTGGGAGGGCAATTGTAAACCAAATACCAATAAATGAGATAAAAATCATTGGCACATCAGAAAAATTAGGAGACCATTCTAGAAAGTTAGTTAATAGACCGATAGGAATTGATATAATTGCAAGAATTGCACTCAAATTTAAAGCATATAATACTCCTTTTTTCGAAGGTTTCCAGTTGGTCTTTTCTTCAAACTCATTAAGCTGAATTGAATAGAGTAGGAGAATTAATGAACTTACCCATAATGCGTTAAAATTGTACTCAGAAGAACTAAAACCTGAAAGAGTATCAGA
Organism: Candidatus Heimdallarchaeota archaeon; assembly: GCA_021399345.1. Taxonomy (GTDB): domain Archaea; phylum Asgardarchaeota; class Heimdallarchaeia; order Heimdallarchaeales; family Heimdallarchaeaceae; genus UBA460. The sequence continues at coordinate 25,922 of JAAFKI010000197.1, read as the reverse complement.
CGTGAATCTTCCATCAAAACCAACTGCAAACAGCACTACAGCAGCTATATGAAACAGGAAATCAAATCTAAAATTTTCAAAAAAAGCTGGGACAATAAATAGAATTGTAGGTAGAAAATACCAAATAAGGAATGAGATACCAGCTTGTTTGAATTCAATTGCATAAATCCAGTTTAGCAAAGGGAGGAACAACAATATACTAGAGGAGAGTATATAGTAGAGATATTTTTGCTTCAACAGATCTATCACAAATTTGTTAACAGGAGGAATAAGTAGAGCAAAAATTACTGTTAAGAAAGTAAATACTAAGATACTGAAAATAATATTTTGCCCTAGCATAAGTTGAGGTTCAACTATTGCTACTAGTGCAGTCAGTAGAGCTGAAACTAGTAATATTGAAGCTAAAGTAAAGTAGAATTTCTTCTTATTTTCAATCATTTATTTTTCTTCCCAACGGATGCCAAATAGACGACAAACTGTTCATCTTTGTCAAGCTTAAGTAAATCGTTAAACATCTCATCATGAAAAGCTGCAATAGCACAAACACCTGAGTTAATGTTTTCAGCTGCTAGATAGAGATTTTGGCAAATATGTCCCGCATCTATGTGAATGTACCTGTATCCTCGCTCAACATATCTCCAGAACATACGATAAATATCTGCGACCCAGATAAAAGTTACTGAATCATTTTTCACCATCTTTTGTCCATAAGCTGCTTCAGCTACTTTATCATCTATTCCTTCTTCAAGAATATATTCTACTAGTTTATGTTCCAAAGCTATATACCTATAGATTCCTGGTTCAAAGTCTTTGACATTATTAATCAACAAGAAAGTTTCAATAGCATGTCTAGCGCCAGCTGAAGGGACGTTTCGTAGTGTAGCCGAATTATTTCCATGAACTTCTTTGACTCCTTGTGTTGCCCATAGTAACCAAGAGAGTTCCTCCAAAGTAATGGGTTCATCTGAATATTTTCTAACACTTTTTCTTTCTTCAATAGCTTTTCTTAAACTATAATCATCTATTTCTATCTCTTCAGGTTTTGGTAAATTTATACTTCTCATCTTATGAGCATATTCCATCTCAAGAGGTGGTTGGGGAAGTTGTTGACTCTGATCAGAGCTTGAAACAAATTTATATTGAGTTTTTTTCATGAATTCTTTACCAATATGATCCATTTTCATAACTCCTATTTGGTGAGAAATTATAATTACATTTTCTTAAATATATTGGGGAAAAGGAATTGATTTTCGAAGAAGAAAATCATCTGTATGATGTTCTTGATAAATTTTCAGGATAATAGTCTTTCAGTTTGTATCAATGATGTTTATATAAAGAAATCTGTTTAAATATGTGAGCATTCAATTCATAGAACGACAATGGTTTCAACTAAGTAATAAGATATAACAGAAGATTGTCGAAGAATGATGGAGCTAGCTCAAACCCTTAAACTAAATTCATCAGTGAAACGAAAGTAAAGCAAAGGAAAGTCACTAGCTCCAATTTTTCTCCTTCGTACTACTATAAAAGCTTTATACATGAACGAAAGGAGGAATGAATAGAAAAAAGGATTTCAATGCTTCTAGATTCATTTTTTCACTTGTCATGAAATGTTCTAGCACCTTAAATACTCAAATCTAAATATAAGTATGCCACTGTATGTGGTAAAAAAATAATCAGTGAAAAAAATGAAAGTAAATAAAAATGTAAAAACGATAGGATTATTAATCCTTGTAATATTTTCGCTGTCCTCAGTTCTGAACACAAACAACGTTTCTGCGTTCTGGAATTGGGTAGAATGGAACGGAACTATTACATATGAAGAAGGCAACCTCAGCGGAGCTACTGTTAAGTTGAAAAAAGGCAGTATCACATTAGATACTTATATAACTGAAGGGAATGGTCATTACGAATTCAGAGAATATGTAAGTACAACAGATTACTTGACACTGCATGTTTCAAAAACCAACTATACGTCTGAATCAGTCCATGTTTTAGCTAGGGACATAGGAGAACCTTGGATATATGATTTCGAACTAATATTTGTGAAAACATATGCAGTAATAGTTGGAATAAATGATTATGCACATGATAACTACACAACTCTTTTGTACTGTGAAAATGATGCAGATGAATGGAATAAACATTTAACAAATTCAACTGGTTTAGATTTTGATTACGTTAAACAGTATGAAGACGACGCGGAGGAAGGCATAGGAAAAGCTACAGAAAGCAATGTAAAATCAGAACTTAATTATGTTGTATCGAACGCAGATGGAGGAGATATAATAGCCTTCATTTTCTCAGGACACGGAGACAATGTGGGAGCATACTCTTTGTGTATGGAAGATGCTGATGTTGGTGGAGGAGGAGAGGATGGCTTTCTCAACCATACAGAGCTTGCTAATATCTTTGATGACTGTAAAGCTGAAAGAATATTCCTCTTTTTTGACAGTTGTCATAGCTATGGAATGGATACAGGAATAGCTGATTTGAGTATTAAGAGTCATTTCTTTTTAGCTGCAGCCGCAGATATAAATCAAATTGCTTACGAAGATGAAGGCAATGAATTAGGATGCTGGACTTATTGTTTCCTTAGATACTCTTGGGGAGGAAGTTCTGAACGTACCCCTCCAGGATATGATTTGAGCACAACTGCAAGTTTCGATAGTATTTTCTATACAGCATATATAGCACATAATCTCTTTGCCCTTCTAGAGCTACCTGAATATAGTACAGTTACTTTTCCAAAGAGATCTAACTATTATGGTGAAGATTTCTGTTTATCTAGATAAGGGAATATATCACAATAAGATTAATAAGAAAAGATGTGAGAAGATGAGTGTGAAATATTCAAAAGTACTAGCTTTTCTTCTTTTTTTTCTTTTTTTAGTGAGCATTCAAAATGTCACTAATACAGCAGAGAACATAGATGAAACCAGTGATTCACATTCTTTATTACTTCTTATTAATCATGCCCCTATATTAATTAAAAATGATACAGCTTTTTCTTTTTATGGATTTCCAGGCAATGGAACTCCAGAATCTCCTTTTTTAATTCAAAACTTGAATATAACAACGAATGTTACTTCAGGAATAGAAATTATCAATACTTCAAAATTCTTCATTATAAGTGATTGTTATATAGATGCAGATAGTTATGGCATTCATGTATCGAATGTGTCAGCTGGAACAGCGCAAATTATCAATAACACTTGTACAAATCATCTCTATCATGGTATTAGAGTTTTAGATTCGAATTACACTACTGTTACTGGAAATATCTGCAAGTATAACTCTTGGCATGGAATAGTTGTGGGATCCTCACATAACCCTATTATTTCTAATAATTATTGTACAAAAAATAATTGGGTTGGACTGTATCTTTCAAACTGTAATTCAAGTATAGCCTCAAATAACACTTGTACTAATAACCTGAGAGGTGGACTCTTACTTGACGGAAGTAAACGTTCTTTTGTAGAAAAGAATTCATGTCATAACAACACTATTAATGGAGGAATACGACTTGTAGATTCGAATTCATCATATGTAACTAACAATTATTGCAGTGATAACTTAAATAACAACATTTTTGTTATTTATTCAAGTGATGTCATTGTAACTGACAATAGTTGTTTTGCATCGGGAAGGGGTATTTTCATTTCATCCTCAGAAAATTGTTCTGTTGAGAATAACTATTGTTCAACTTCAGGTATTGGAATTTGGGTTAAAAAATCTGAAAATTCAAGAATTTATCAAAATCAGCTAGAAAACTGTGGTTTTGAATTTTCAGATGACAAAGTTGAAATTTTCTTGACATATGAAGTAAGTTCCAATTTGGTTAACGGAAAACCCTTAGGTTTTCTAATTAACTTACAAGATTTTAAAATCAGAAAAAGCAATTATGGACAACTGGTTATAATAAATTGTACCCAAGGGGTTATTTCTAACCAAATAATCTCCAATACTCATATTGCTATTAGTGTTTTATTTTCAAATCAACTAATGTTTAAAGACTCTATTTTGAGCTCAAATAATGAAGGAGGAATCCACCTTAGATACTCCTATAGTATTGAAGTGCTAAATTCCATTAGTACTTCTAATGGTTTGTATGGAATATTAGCTGAATATACATCGTATTGTTCAATTACATATAATACTTTTGAATCAAATCCTTTTTGGGGAGTGGTTCTGGATCTATACTCGAAAAACAATTCAATACACCATAATTCCTTCAGAAATAACAATCAATATTATGGAACAGCTCAAGCAAAAGATGATGGACAAAATAATCTTTGGTATGATTTGTCAACTCTAGAAGGTAATTACTGGGAAGACTATTTAGGAGTAGGTAGCTATAGTATAGACGGATTTGCAGGAACTGAAGATCCTTATCCTCTCTCTGAACCTCCAGTTTATAGAAATAAGAATATTTACTATTCATTTCTTTCTTTAGTTGTACTTATCCCACTAATTGTATTTGGTTATTTCCGATTTAGTTCTAAAAGAAAAAGATAGTACATCTGAACAACTTTGGCTTTTTAGGTTTTATTGTATTTTTTGATTCTCTTCTACTGTAAACAAAAACCATATGTATTAACAGTATCAGGAATACTAAAGGAGAGATTAGTGCGAAGTTTTTCTTTTTAGTTGGTTGATAAGGGAAGTTTATATGATTCAAAAATTCCCTTTCCTTTTTTCTTCAAATAGACTCCAAATTATTAGTTTTATATCCACATGTAACTTATGAAAGAGAATCATGGAAGTTAGAAAAGATGAAGAAGAAAAATGTATCTCTAAAGAAGCTATTTCTCTTTATTGGATAGTGAAACAGAATAAAATATGTAAGTCTTACCAATATAACTATCCATTTGAAATCAAATCTTCTTAAATCCAGCTACAATCATTCCATAGTATTCAGGACATCCATAAACACACAAATCATTTTTTAGATCTGAAACTTCTAAAATTCCTAACAAAATTAGCATTTGCCAAAAACTATCAGGTTTTGCATGGTCTAAGAATTCTGGCGAGAGAGTTAATATTTTATTCAGTTCATTTTTTTGAATCAACTCAGTTATCTGATCATCAAAAACCTTGGAAGCGGGATGATAACCGTAAGGTCCGTCCGGATCATGTGCATGACCATGATCGCAACTAGCGATATAAACTGATTTGATTTTGTTATTGACACAAACTCCATTCATCATCTTCCCAAAATCAACTAGATTAGACCAGGGTATTTCTCTAGATGGAGTGATCAAGACAACAGGAGGAACATCTTTCTTGTTTTGTTTGTAAATCTCATTTACATACCAAAGAGGAATCATTGTCCCCCAATCCATTTTCATTGATGAATATTCTCCTTCTGCAGCTCCATAGTTAACAGCCACAATTGGCAAATCCATCATTTTCGCTCTTTGATAAATAAGATTGGATGTACTTCTGTCAATTTTGAATTTTAGTTCTGCTTTCTTTGTTTTCTCATCATTCCACCAAATTCCTTCAATCCATTCTGAGGTGATTATACCAATTTGCCCATCTATCCTCAGATTATGTGGAGAAGCAATAATGATTACTTGTGGATCAACTTCATAAATCTCTTTAGCTACTAATTTCATAGCTTCGATGAGCTGTTTCCATTCATCATTAGGATTAGGATAAATTTCTTCTATTAAATTAAAACCATGTGGTAGAATAGTTGAGTAATTGATAGCCATATAATTTATTGAAAAATGAACAATTCTTTAGTCTTTTCCTTAAACTGTGTAGATTTAATTTAGTACTAAAGCCTTCGTTGTCATTCTTACTGTGCTATTCTGCCATAAAATCTCTAGATTAAAATCTAGTATCACTTCACTGATTGTATCCTCAACAATGTTAAGATCTATCATACTATTTTCTTGTCCAAACATATTGAAAGATAAAACCACAAAATCCTTTCCTTGAAGTTCAAAGTAGAAAAGATCCTCGTTTGTTTGTATTAGTACTGTTGTATTAAAGAAAAGCTGTATTCCTGAATATTCAGCAGCTGTAAGGTTACCAGATTTTAACAACTGTGTTTCATACAGACCATCTAGAATATCAAATACATCATCACTGGTGAAGAAAACTGAATTTCCTGCTCTTTTACCAATAAGTTCTATATCAGTAATATTAATCCAGATTCTTTGAACTATAATAGATATATTAGAAGCTTTTATTCCGTAATCAAGAGATAAAGGTAAAGTGGTATTTTCTTCAGTAAAATCGCTTTCAAAATAAAGCTTCAAGGTTCCTTCATTTTCAAGTATAGGAAAGAGAGGGGAATGTAAGAAATCATCTAAAATCAGTGAATGATCTCGAATCGTCAAGGGTGTTGCTATTGATCCGCCTATTATAACTAAACTAATAATCAGAACTGTTAGTTGATTTCTTTTATCCATGTACTCGCACTTTCCATATTATTATTGTTTTTCTTTTTTATTATGCTTTTTATTCAGTTAACTAAAGTTGTCAATTTATTTTCTAAACAGTAAATAGAAGGTAGATATAATCTATTAGAATCAGTGAAGCTGCAATAAGTATGGATTCATAGTTTTTACGTTTAGCAGTGATTGTTATTCCTTGAGCAATTAACAATGTAGACCAAATTTTACAAATTATGAATAAAATTGTCAAGAGAATACTTCCCCATTGAGGAACTGTTACACCCACTAGGAAGATTATCCCTACAGGAATAAGGTAGAGAATATAGGGGATTAAACCAATAAAAACGCTGATTGATAGTTCAAAGTAATTAAATTTGGTTTTAAGAATCCATAATATTAATGCAATTAAGCCCAGATAAACATACCAATGAGCTATTGATATAAGAGAATTAACAATTGCACCTCCTCCGAATATGGATTCGATTGAACTGAACCTACTGTTAGTTACACCAAATAACCAACAGATCACTAAGAGAAGTATGTGCAATTCGATAAAACTTCTAGTTTTTGTTCCAAGGAAATAATAAAACATTCCTGAAGGTGTTATTAGGTTCAGGAAACTAATAGATTTATCTTCTTCACTGCCTGCAACTATATCTGATATCAAAACTTCTTTATCGTGAAATAGCTGAAAATTTATCCTTTTTCCTTCTTCATTTAATCTATAGTATTTTTGTTCATCCCTTTCGAGATAGTTTTCTATCTTCTTGAGATGGAAGAATAAACGACCATCAGTAAGTGTTAATTCGTCTTTTAACATACTGAATGAAATAGAACCGGATTCTCCGATAACTCTAACCAACTCTCTTCTAATAGTGTTAGAGAATATCTTCAGTTCTTTGAAAGTATCGTCATTATCTTCCATTGTTAGCACAATAGAAAGTTGATACTTATTAATATTTGTTCCACTTCATTACCTACTTTAGTTTTCTAAAGTTAGGATATTTAGATGATTAAATAAGAACCTATTCAAGAAGGGGAGAGGAGTTATACATGGTGACTAAATGAACCATAAAGCAAAAATATTTGGTCTAAGCATGATGCTTCTAATGCTGATAACATTAACTCAAGTTTCAGCTGATGCAAAGGTGCTTAATTATGAAGAACAGAATAAACTAGTAACACTCACTTATGATAGTGTGACAATTAAAGTCAATGCAGGTGGAATGGTACCTAAATTCCAGTATATTGAAGACAATAGCGATTTTGAATTTAATGTAATGTTCAAATCACTAACAGAATACTTAGATTTCAATGAAGATGGAGTTTTCCAATATAATGAAACAAGTATCTGGCAAGATGATCCCAGCCCACCTATGCCTCCACAACCCAACACTTTATCTTTATCAAGTATTAGATGGGTTTTTAGCGGATTTGATGTAGATTACACTTTAGGAACAGATGAAGTTTCAGCAGTTCATTTCAATTTTACTTCAGATTTGATAATGGAACCATTCTTTAGTGGTTTTGAAATTGAAATTAGAGCTCATATGTATCTAGATGACACCATCGTAGATGGATATCAAGTACTAGGCAAGACTGAACTCAAATTCGATGTTGCTATGAACAATTATCCTTTCCAAAGAAATGATACCAACTTAGCATTTAGATTTGACATTACTCCTCTGAAAAACACATATCAGTTAAATGATACAAATGGTCTTGCTTGTGAAACTAAGACAAATTCAACAGGTGAAGAACTTAAAGTACAGAATACTGATGCTATTAAGCAAATGTATAAGATTTCAGGTGAAGATGTAGAAGGTCATTTTGCCTATGCTAAGCAAGCTAGATACAATGTTTCCAATCAATATCAGTATAGAACAGTAAATGCCTCTTATTCATCTCTAGGAGATGGAACTTTACAAACTTATCTAAGCTTTGAGCAATTTGAAGATGAAGTTGTTTATGATCCTTCAATTGGAACAGATGATACTGTTTTTAAAACCGGTTCTCTAGACTTAGTTTTCATTGGAACTGGCGCTTTAATGATTGTTGGACTTGTTCTGTTACGCAGAAGAAAATAATCTTTTTCATTTTTCTTTTTTTTCTTGTTTCTATGAAAATTCATATTAAATGGTAGAAGAATTTTGATTGATGTCTTCAGAAATAGAATCCAATTCACCATATATTGGTGAAAAAGTCAAATTAAGAGCAGTTGAAATGGATGATTTAGATGACATAATGCAACATTGGAACACTTATGAAATGCGTATTGGTTTAGGTCGATACATACCTGAATCAAGACAGCAACGAGAAGAATGGATTAAGAAAGTCACTAAAGAAATGAAAAAAGGAGGGGCATATAATTTTGCAATAATAGAAAAGGAGTCTGACAAATTTCTTGGTGTAGCAGCTTTAAAGAGGGTAAACAATGTTAGTCGTACAGCTTTTATGAGTATAGCAATTTATAATCCAAAAGACCAGGGAAAGGGATTTGGTACTGATTCAGGAAAATGTATTCTAAAGATAGGGTTTGATATTCTAAACCTTCATAGAATAGAATTACATGTTTATGATTTCTTAGAATCAGGCAGACGTATCTACAAGAAACTAGGTTTTAAAGAAACAGGTGTCAGAAGAAAAGCTTCATTTGTAGCAGGAAGATATGTTGATGATCTAGTCATGGATATTTTAGTGGATGAATATAGAAAATTAAATCCAATTTAGTTATTCATCCTTTTGTTCATGTTTGAGGAAGGTTCCGTTTCTATATTCAGCAAACGCAGTTCTGATTTCTTCATCAGTATTCATTACAATAGGCCCACCCCAAGCTACGGGTTCGCCGATTGGATTTCCTGATATTAGTAGGAATCGCAGTTTACTGCCATTAGTTAAGATTTCTACCACATCTCCATCCTCAAAAACAACTAGCTGGTCTTTATTGAATATTCTAGCATTTTTGGGAGAAAATAATCCTTCACCTTCAATAATATATGCAAAAGAGTTCTTTCCCCGAGTAATTGGGTGTGTAAAAACCGAATTGGCTTTCATTGTTACATCTAAATACTCAGGATCTGTAATTATATCTTGAACTGGTCCCTTAACTCCTTCAACTTCTCCACAGATAATTTTTACTTCAATATTTTTATTTACAGTGACAACGGGAATATCTTCTTTTTTGACATCTCTGTATCTCGGATCCATCATCTTGTGAGAAGCCGGTAAGTTTGCCCACAGTTGGAAACCAGACATTAATCCTTTAGATTTCTCAGGCATCTCTTGATGAACAATTCCACTACCTGCAGTCATCCATTGAACATCACCAGTTTCAATAATTCCTGCGTTTCCTAAACTATCCTCATGTTTTACGCTACCACTCAACATATATGTAATAGTTTCAATTCCACGATGAGGGTGCCAAGGGAATCCAGCAAGATAATCATCAGGATTATCGGAACCAAAATCATCTAGTAAAAGAAAAGGATCTAATTTCTTGTGAACATCACCGAAAGCTCTTTTCAATTTGACTCCTGCGCCTTCCATTGTAGTTCTACTTGTCTGAACATGATGAATTTCTCTTATTTTGCTCATAATATCACTAGCTTACCAGTCAGAATTCTCTTTATGAAATATAAATTTATTGAGATTTACCAAAAATAGTTGAATAAAAATAGAAAAAAGAGAGAAAAAAGAAGCTTATTTCAATTCATAAGCATCTAAATCATTCATTCTAAAAGCAAAAATAGTTGCTATAACCAATATTGCTCCATAAATAATGAAATTGAATGCATCAGTTTTCATACCAAATATTATTCCAATAAGAGCTATTCCACCCAACTGTCCTATCCACATTAACCAACCGTTGGATGTTTCCTCTGGCAAAGGATGAGTTATCTCTGCTGCAAAAGTTAACCCTACTGGTAAAGCAGCAATCAATAGAAAACCAAAGAAGAAACCTATAATACAATGCAGTATATAGAGAGGTAAAAAGGATTTGACAAAATACTCAACAAAGAAGAATAACAGCGAACAAACTGCTCCTGCAATAGCAGAGGTTATAAGAAATGGTTTTCTTTTTCGATATTTATCTGAAAGCGTTGAAAGAGTGATAGCTCCAGCGATACCTCCGACTATCATAATTCCTCCTAGGATACCAAGAAGATCATCAGGTTCGATTAAAGTCCAACTAGCAGGCATAAGCACTTTTACAGAATTATACAATTGTGCGATACCTGTTGATACAGCATTAAATGCACCCGCTCCAAATAAGAATATAATGAACAAAATATTGAAATCTTTATTCTTGAATAAATCCCAGGTTCCTTTAGTCTCGAATACTTTAGTTTTATCACTGTAAGCGTTGGGGGGAGTTTCAGGTTTATCTTTAACAAATATCAGATAGATCACCATAAAAGCAAGTGCTAGACCACCATAGATATACAATACTAATGTTGGATCCCCAGCAGGAATCAATAACATAGGTGTAATAAGCATTCCTAGTAATACTCCTAGTAAAACAAACATTGTTCCCAAACTTGTTGCAAGTGCCTTTTCTTTCTCTGGAAACCAGTTTGTAGACACTTTTGTAAATGAGTTTAAAAGGAAAGGTTGTCCAATAGCACACCCAATTTGGAAAATCAATACCCAATGATACTGGTCAGAAACTGCTCTTAAGATTCCGAAAATTCCTGTGAGTATAACACCTATACCAGTTCCCCATTTTAAACCAAATTTATCAATAGCCATAGCCGCAGGAATATTCATGGGGATATAAACAATCATAAACACTAAAGAGAGCATAAGAATTGCATTTGAACCCACTCCATAAAATGGTGCAGCAGATGGTTCAATTGCAGCAAAAGTTATCCATATCATTTGAGTGACTAAAGCTACTAAACCGAATAAAACTAGAACAATCCAACGATAAGAATAAACCTTGTATTCAGTAGTTTCTACAGAATTCATAACAATTGAAATTTCTTACTAATTTATAAGTTTTTTAGCAAATCTTCACATTTATATAGTGAAATCAAGAGGGGAGACTATAAGAATCTGCTCAATTTTGGGTGTCTGCTGTGGTGAAAGATTCGATAAAAGTTGTGGGTGCACGAGAGAATAATTTAAGGAACGTTTCAGTGGAGATTCCGCATGATAAACTAGTAGTTATATCAGGGATCTCAGGAAGCGGTAAAAGTTCTCTAGCTTTTGATACAATTTATCTTGAAGCCCAAAGAAGATACATGGAAACCTTATCAGCATATGCTAGGCAGTTCATTGGTAATTTTGATAGACCCGATGTAGAACACATTGATGGATTAAGACCTACCATCTCAATTGATCAGAAGACCATATCTAGAAACCCAAGAAGTACAGTTGGAACATTAACAGAAATTTATGATTATATGAGGGTTCTATTTGCGAGAGTAGGAATCCCACATTGCCCAGCATGCAAAGATAAAATTGAAGCTCAACCCACAGATCAAGTTATTGAACAAATTTTTGCTTCGTTTGATGGACAACGAATCAAGATAGTTGCCCCTATGTTTGAGAAAAGAAAGGGTGAATATAGAAAAGAGCTCACCCAGTGGAAAGAAGAAGGATACGTAAGACTCATTATAGATGGAAAAGAAGTCAATCTAGATAATGAAGAAGTTACACTTGAAAGATATGTAGCTCATGACATAGAAATCATTGTTGACAGAAACAAGTGTGAAAGAAAAAATGAACCTTCAATACTTGATAGTGTCAACTTAGCTTTGGATCTCTCAACAGGTAAGTTAAAAATTATCGGTGAAAAAAATCAAAGAATATTTTCAACAAAATTAGTATGCCCTACATGTGGTATAGCTGTGAATGAGTTTAATCCTAGAGATTTCTCACATAACACAGCTGTTGGAGCATGTCAAAGATGCAGAGGTATTGGCAAAATCTCTCAGATAGTTCCTGAGAAATTTGTAGCACATCCAGAACTATCCATAGCTGATGGTGCAATAGCTACAATGACTAGTACAAAGAAACATATTACATATGTCTCCTTAGGACTAAAGAATCTTGATAAAATAGCAAAAGAACATGGTTTCAATCTCATTACACCTTGGAAGGATTTAACCAAGGAACAACAAGATATCATGCTTTATGGTACAGGAAAACAAGAATATCACTTCCAATGGAGCTGGGATACAGCAACTAGTAAATGGAGTGGGAAGGGAGAGTGGACAGCTAGATGGAAAGGAATGATCCCGTTAACATCTGAAGCTTATCAAAGAGTCTCAGCCGAAAATAGAAAAAAGATGCTAGAGAGATTGATGGATCAATCTACTTGTCCTGATTGTAAAGGGTACAGGTTGAAACCAGAAAGTCTTGCAGTTTTATTTAAAGGAAAAAATATAGCAGAATTGAACAAACTTGAAATCGACAAGTGTTTAGAGTTCTTCAATAACGTGGAATTGAATGAAGAAGAAACTATTATAGCTAAACCTTTACTCAAAGAAATCAGAAACAGATTATCTTTTCTAATTGAAGTAGGATTACATTACCTTTCTCTGGATAGAGGAGCAAATGAACTAAGTGGGGGGGAAAGTCAAAGAACAAGATTAGCAACTCAAATCGGTTCAAAACTTCAAGGAGTTACCTATATCCTGGACGAGCCATCGATCGGATTAGCAAATAGAGATAATGAAAAACTACTCAATTCATTACAAACTCTCAGAGATGGTGGTAATAGCTTATTGGTTGTAGAGCATGATGAAGATACCATGAGAACAGCTGATTTACTATTAGATTTAGGTCCTTATGCAGGTGATGCAGGTGGACATTTTCTATTCTTGAAAGAACCAGAGAATCTTACTGAAGAAGATGGAAAAGAATCAGTCACAGCTAGATATCTACTTGGTTTAGATAAAATAGAAACTCCCAAAATCAGAAGAGAAAGTGAAACTTTCATTACTTTAAAAGGTGCTTCCCATAACAATCTAAAAAATATCACTGTTAACATCCCCATTGGAACTTTTACAGCTGTTACTGGTGTCTCGGGAAGTGGTAAATCTTCGTTAGTTGCAGACACATTGTATCCTATATTAGTTAACAAATTGCACAATGGTACTCACAAAGAAGGTAAGTATGAGTCGATTGAAGGGACAGAAAATATAGACAAAGTAGTTGTTATAGATCAATCACCTATTGGCAGAACTACAAGATCAAATCCAGCTACATATACTAAAGTAATGGGCCCCATAAGAGATTTATTTGCGTCTCTACCTACAGCAAAAATTAGAGGATACAATAAAACAAGATTTAGCTTCAACACTAAAATCGGAAGATGCGAAGCATGCAATGGACATGGTTATAACACCATAGAAATGACTCTTCTGCCTAATGTAGATGTAGAATGTGAAATTTGTAAAGGTAAAAGATATGATGATGAAACGTTAAAAATCAAGTACTCTGGTCATTCCATTGCTGATATTTTAAACATGACCGTCAGTAAAGCCATTAAGGTATTTGAGAACATTCCTAATATTAGCAGAATTCTTCAAACTCTAGTTGATGTTGGACTTGAATATATTCAACTAGGACAACCCAGTACAACAATCTCTGGAGGCGAAGGACAAAGAATTAAACTTAGTCGTGAATTGTCCAAAAGAGCAACAGGACAAACACTTTACATACTTGATGAATCTACAACAGGGCTTAGTTTTGAGGATATTAAGAAGTTGTTAGCTGTGCTTCAAAGGTTAGTCTCAAACGGTAACACTTGCCTGATGATCGAACATAATCTCGATGTAATAAAATCGAGTGATTATGTGTTAGATTTGGGTCCTGAAGGAGGGATGGAAAATGGGGGATATGTGGTTGATTTTGGAACACCAGAAGAGTTAGCTGAAAATGAACTTTCTTACACAGGTTTAGCGCTTCGTAAAGTTTTATTCAATGAGGTACAAGTTATAGATAAAGGTAAGAGGAGCATCCATGAAGAAGATCTAGATCCTGCTAATTTTCTATATGTCAGAGGAGCTTCGAAGAACAATCTGAAGAACATTAATTTAGATATTCCCAAAGAAAAATTGGTAGTAATAACTGGTCCTTCAGGCTCTGGTAAAAGTTCTCTAGCAATAGATACTCTCTTTGCGGAAGGTCAAAGGAGATTTGTTGAATCCCTCAGTAGTTATGCAAGACAGTTTCTCTCAAAAGCTGAAAGAGCAGATGTTGATGATATAATAGGATTAACTCCTTCCATTGCAATAGACCAGCATTCCATATCAAAAAATCCTCGTTCTACAGTTGCAACAACTACTGAAATTTATGATTACTTAAGATTACTTTATGCAAAGATAGGTATCCCTCATTGTCCTCACTGCAACATAGTTTTAAAATCACGAACCATAGATGAAATAGCCAAGCTTATTTCGAAAGAATATAAGGACAAAAACATTATTGTTGCTGCTTCTCTATCAAATGGTGAAGAGAAAAACATCAAAAAAACTATTGATGAGTTAAGAAAACAGGGATACAATAGAGTTGTAGTTGATGGTAAGGATTACCAGATTGATGAAGAAATAAAAACAAAGAAATCAACATCTTTATCGGTTGCACTTGACAGAATAAATGTAAAGAAAGAAAACATCTCAAGAATAGCTGAAGCTGTTGAAACAGCTGTTGGACTAGGGAAGGGGAGAACAGAAGTATATCTCAATGGCGAGAAACACACTTACTCTATTTATGCAGAATGTATCGATCATGACTTTGAAGCTCCTGAAGAGATTCATCCAAGATTATTCAGTTTCAATCATTATTCAGGAGCATGTCAAACATGCACAGGTCTAGGAGTAATCAGACAATTTGATATTCGAAAACTTATTACAGATTGGGATAAATCAATCAGTGAAGGAGCTATAGGTCCGTATTCAGCTCAGAGAATGTCAAACCCTAGGTCTTGGAGAAGAGCTATGCTTGAATCAGTAGGAAAGCACTTTGGTTTCACCTTAGACATGCCAATGAAAGAGCTCTCACCACAACAAATGGATGGAATATTCTACGGATCAAAAGGTGTGGAAGTTGAACTGAAAGTGATTCAGGAGAGAGCTAGATCAACTTCAGAATACACAAGAAAGGGAGAATGGGAAGGATTGATCAAACGCTGGGACGATTGGATGGATAGAGAGTCAGATTCAGCTTGGTCAAAGAAAAGTAAGGAAAAAATGAATAAATATTACAGTGAATACAACTGTTCAGATTGTGCTGGAAAGAAACTCAAACCAGAAGTCCTTTCGATAACTGTTGGTGAGATATCAATTAATGATCTCTCAAGATTCGCAGTGGATGATTTTCTAGATTTCTTAACCAATATGAAGCTAGATAAGAGAAGAGCAAAAATTGCAGAACGAATTTTAATAGAGCTTAAGAAAAGAGCAGAATATCTCATTGATGTAGGATTAAGTTACTTAACTTTAGATAGAAGGTCTAGCACATTATCAAATGGAGAAGCACAAAGAATAAGGTTAGCGTCACAAATAGGTAGTGGACTAATAGGAGTCACATACGTGCTCGATGAGCCAACGATCGGGCTTCATCCCAAGGACATAAATAATCTTCTCACTACTCTGAAAAAATTAAGAGATAACTCCAACCATGTAATAGTTGTTGAACATGACGATATAATAATCAAGAACTCGGATATATTGATAGAGCTTGGTCCTCTTGGCGGCGACCAAGGAGGAGAAGTTGTAGCGATAGGTCCAACTGAAGAACTTCTCAAAAGAGATGATATCTTAACAGCTTGTTATATTCAAGGAACGAAGAAGATAAAAACACCTAAGAAAAATAGGAAAACTAATTCATATATTGAAATTAAGGGAGCATCACAAAACAACTTGAAAAATATTGATGTTAAGTTTGGTAAAGGTCTTATTACAGCTGTAACTGGAGTCTCTGGTGCAGGTAAGTCCTCTTTAGTTATTGATACTCTTCAGAAATGTTTAGAGAAACAAGTTCATGGAAAAAAGACTGAAGTTGGTAAACATAAATCAATTTCTGGATATGATGACCTTGAAAAAGTAATAATTGTAGACCAATCTACTTTAAGTAAATCAAGAAGATCTAATCCAGCTACTTATCTTGGAGTTTTCGATGAGATTAGACAATTCTTCGCAACATTACCAGAAGCTAAAGCTAAGGGATTAACTTCAGGTCACTTCAGTTTTAACACCTCAAAAGGTCAATGTTCTGAATGTCGAGGACTTGGAGAAAGAAGAATAGAATTGCTTTTCCTGTCAGATGTTTGGATTTTATGTTCTTTATGTAAAGGAAAAAGATACAAGAAAAAAATACTTTCTGTAAGATATAAGAAGAAAACAATTTCAGATATTTTGGAAATGACAGTTGAAGAAGCTACAGAACTTTTCTCAAATATTGAAAAAATACATCGACCATTACAATTAGCTGTAGATGTGGGACTAGGATATCTGAAGATGGGCCAACCTACAACAACAATTTCTGGGGGGGAAGCAGAACGTCTTAAAATAAGCAGAGAGCTTTCTCGAAGAACCCATGATAAGAGTATCTACTTGCTCGACGAACCTTCACAGGGACTTCATTTTTATGATATTGATAAACTGATTTCAGTTCTACACAGGTTAGCTAATGAAGGTAACACAGTAGTGATTATTGATCATAACATGGATATTATCAAACAAGCTGACAGAATAATTGATTTAGGTCCTGAAGGCGGTTCAAGAAATGGTGGCTTTCTGGTTGCTGAAGGTATAGTTTCTGACATAGTTACAGCTGAAAATGGTTATACTTGGAAATATCTAAAGGAAGCTCTTTAATTGGGAAGAAAAAAATATTCAAAATTTTATCCATAAAGTATTTATTTCTTCTATCACTTTTCTAGTTGAAAGCTATGAGCGATTCTGATGAATTTAATGTAAATATGGCTAAAAAAATGGATTCAACAGACCTTTTGAGTCACTTTAAGGAAAGATTCTTCACCCCCACTGATACTACTTATCTTAATGGTAACTCTCTAGGATTACTTTCTAAAGATGCTGCGACTACTCTTCTTCGTGTTCTTGATGAATGGAAAACCCTAGGTGTTCAAGGATGGATTCATGAAGATAATCCATGGTTTTATCAAGCAGAAAAACTTGGAGCAAAAGCAGCTTCTCTTGTTGGGGCCAAGCCTGAAGAAGTTGTAGCTACTGGTACTACTACAATAAATCTTCATTCGCTTGTAAGTACTTTCTATCAACCAACAGAAGAAAAAAATAAGATCCTCGCAGATGAACTCAATTTTCCTACCGATATCTATGCTTTACAAAGTCAAGTAAAACTCAAAAATCTAGATCCTGTTAAACATCTTAAACTAGTTAAGAGTGAGGATGGAAAGTTCCTTGATGAAGCGAAAATTAAGCGGATGATTACTAAAGATGTAGCTCTTGTAATTTTACCTTCAGTTCTGTTCAGAAGTGGTCAACTATTAGATATTGAGGGGATAACAGAAAATGCTCATAAAAAGGACGTTTTGATTGGCTGGGATTGCTCTCACTCAGTTGGTGTTGTACCTCACCAATTTGATGAATGGGGGATTGATTTTGCTTTCTGGTGTTCGTATAAGTATCTCAACGCTGGACCTGGATCTAGTGCTTTCATATATGTTAATGAGAAACATTTTGATAAAGATGCAGCTCTAACTGGATGGTTTGGGTATGTCAAAGAGAAGCAATTCAAAATGAATCTACATTTTGAACAATCTAGAGGTGCAGGTGGTTGGCAAATCTCTTCTCCTGCAATATTAGGTTCTGCAGCTTTAGAAGGGTCATTAGATCTTATACTTCGAGCAGGAATAGAAAACATTCGTGAGAAATCACTGAAAATGACATCCTATCTTATTTATCTAGTTGATAATTTGCTTACAGATGAACCTTATAATTTCAAACTCGGTACTCCTAGATTGCCTAATCAAAGGGGAGGACATATAGCACTTGAACATGAAGAAGCTTTGTCTATTCATGAGGAGTTAATGGAATATAATGTGATTCATGACTTTCGTCCTCCAAATTTCTTAAGATTTACACCATCCCCCTTAAGTAATAGTTATGAAGATGTCTGGAAGTTAGTTAACACTCTTCGAAAAATAATAGATAAAAGTGGATAAATAAATCTAATTTCAATTCTAAAGATTTATTACTCTCATGAAACTTATTGAACTTGATAAGGGATGTTAGCTGTAGAGACTAGAAACTTAACTAAAGATTATGATATAAAAAAGGATGGAAAAAGAGCTCACCTAAGAGCAGTTGATGGTCTTAATCTGTCAATAGAAAAATCAGAAATCTACTGTCTTCTTGGTCCCAATGGATCGGGTAAAACCACGACTACACGCCTTTTAGCAGGAATTTTACAACCTTCTGTTGGTGGAGCTCGAATTCTTGGACTTGATGTTGTAGAAGATGCGTCTCAAGTAAGAAGTATAGTAGGTCTTCTAACTGAAACTCCCGCAGTTTATGAAAGATTGACAGTGCGTCAAAATTTAACATTTATCGCTAACTTATATGATGTCCCTAAAGAGGAAATTAAACCAAGAATCGAAGAATTAATTGATCTTTTTGATTTACCTGAAAAAATTGACTTACCTGCCGGTTCACTAAGTAAAGGAATGAGACAGAAGGTAGCTATTGCTAGATCGATGATACATGATCCACCTGTAATTTTTCTAGATGAACCAACTGCATCGCTCGCTCCCGAATCTGCTAAAGTTGTGAGAGATCAAATATTGAAGTTATCCAAACTAGAAAAACGTACTTTCTTCTTATGTACCCATAATCTCTTTGAAGCTGAAAAACTTTCTACGAGGGTTGGAATAATTAATCATGGAAAACTAATCTCTGAAGGAACTCCAAATCAGCTTCGCGATTTAAAGAAAGATGAAACAACAACAGTTTTTAGATTTACAGTTTGGGATGATGTAATCAAAAACTTCTTCCAGGAACGAAATTATGATGTTTTAGAAATTGATCCTGAAAGAAAATCTATCTCTATCTTCATCAAAGAAATAGAAAAAGAAACTCCTACTATTATTGATGAATTAATCAAACAGAATTTTCCTATGTTTGAAGTTAGACATGAATATCCAACATTAGAACGAGTATATCTGGAACTAGTGATGAGTGAAAATCTTCCACGAAACCAAGAGGAGGAAGAATCATGAAGTGGAGAAGAATCTGGGCTTTAGTCAAAAAGGATCTTATTGAGTTTACAAAATCAAAATATGTGCTTTCAGCTATAATAGGGGTTCCTCTTATTTTTGCTGTTCTGATCCCATTAAGCGGGTTGTTACCCATTACTAATATCAATCCAGCTGATTTTGAAGGAGACGATACTTTTCCTGATTTTATTAACAACTTATTCGCGTCTACTGTTAATAATTGGGAATCACTGAATATGCATGCTCAAACTCTAATTATGATGGCATATGTAATGTTCGTGATGGTTCTAATGCTTCCTATAATTATTCCTGCAATAACAGCTTCTGAAACGATTGTTGGTGAAAAAGAGAGAAAGACTATGGAAGCTATTTTGGCATCTCCTATAACAGAAACTGAGATAGTTTTTGCTAAAATCACTTCATCATTAATTCCTTCAATCTTTGCAACATTCGTTGCAGCTGGAGGGTATATGATAATTACAGACATACTAATCTATCCTTTCATAGGTCAGATTCTATTTCCTGACTTCCTGTCCATTATTTTTGTACTAGTTTTTGGGCCACTGATTTCAATTGTAAGTGTAGAATTAATGATCATGATTTCAACAAAAGTAAAGAGCGTTAGAGATTCATATCAGATAGGATCTCTGGTTGTTCTTCCATTAATTTTTCTAATTGTAGCAGGAATAATTAGTTTCTTCTTCAATTCAATCGCTACACTTATTGGAGGAATAGCAATATTAGTAGTAATTATAATCTTTCTTTTTAAATTGGCAACTAATATCTTTAATAGAGAAAAAGCTATCATAAAGATGACTTGATAGAAAATTAAATTTTCCTTCTTTTTTGCTTATTCTTTCCATTTGTTATAATGTAATCTATTTTCATCATAACGATCAGAAGGAGGTTTCTCCTCTGCAGGATATCCAATGGGTAGAAAAGAGACGGGGTAAACTTCTTTTGGCAAGTTAAACATCTCTTGGAATTTTTCATATAAATCTTGCTTTGGATAAATTCCACACCAAACACTACCCAACCCTAGAGAATTTGCTGCTAAAAGGATATTTTGAGATGCAGCTGCACAGTCTTGTACCCAAAAACCTCTAGTATCTGTTCGTCTTGTATCACCACAAACAATGATAGCAACTGAAGCTTCTTGAGCCATTTTCGCATACGGATGAATTTCTGGTATTTTGTCTAATAATTTTCTATCCTTTACAACTATGAAATCCCAAGGTTGTTTATTGCCAGCTGAAGGAGCGCTCATTGCAGCTTTAAGAATAGTGTCTATATCGTCATCAGATACTGGAGTACTAAGGAATTTCCTGATACTTCTTCTTGTAAGAATATTTTCCATGAAACCACTTCACTAACAAAAAAAAACCGGATATATAAAAAACTTACATTGGAACAAATTAATCTAGCACAAACTACAAGAATGAGTAAACTTCTTTTATCAATATGAAAGTGGGGCTTTCCATCCCAATACGAATGTCAGGAGAAGAAAAGGAAATTTATGCTCATGACGCCAAATCAATAGGTGTTGAGAGTATTTGGGTAGGAGACAATCCACCTATAAATAATGCATTTTTGGATATTGGAAGATTATTGAGGGCTGTTAAGGATATTGAAATCTGGACAGGAATAACATCACCTTTCTATTATTCTCTCGAAGTACTTTTTGCCTTAAGTATCTGGCTTAACAATAACTTCCCTAATAGATTTGGATTAGGTTTAGGAATTGGTAATCCAGATGTATTCAAAGATGAAGATATTTCTCTAAAACCCTTTAGCAGTTTTAAGAGCTCATTGAATAAGCTACTTGAAATTGCACATATCAGAAAAACGCAATTGAAGTTAGATGATTTTCCACCTGTTGCTTTTGGTGGTCTTGGGAATAAAATGTTAAACTATGCAAAAGAGAAAGCAGAACATTTACTACTTAATAGTATAGCTGATGTTGATATCAATCGAGCAATAGCAGTATACAAAAAAGATGAAAGTCACTCAAATAAATCCATTATACCCTACGGAATGATGCAAATACAATCAAATAAGCAAGAAATTTCCAAAACTTTGTGGAATATTACCAAGGATATAGCTAAAGGCTGTTCAACATCGATTTTAAAAGAACATGGTTATTCTTCACAAATGATAAGAGAGATTCGAGAACTTAAATGGGAGCCATATACTTCTGTTCCAAAGGGTGAGATACTGAAGGTAGTAGATGATTTCGGTATTATAGGTTCGTTGGAAGAAGTACTTGAGAGGATGGAACTAATTAAGGAGTTCCAGAATAATAGACTAGTTGATAGCGTAGTATTAGGCTGGTTATATTCAGAAAATCAATGGGATTCACTTAAGGAAATTGTCAAATTTCTGAAATAACTCATTTATTTAAAAAATTAAGAAGAATTTCCAGATCTTGCCATATCAATGTGGGAGATATATCACTTTTTTCTAAATGTTCTCTTTGAGTTTCTCCTGTAAGTACTAGTGCACTATTAATACCCACAGAATTAGCCATTTTAATATCAGTTTCAAGTCTATCTCCAATAACTAAAACTTCTGAAAAGCCTACTTGAGAATTACCTAAGCAGAGTTTCAAAATCATTTCATTGGGTTTTCCGAAGATAATATCAGCTGTTCTACCTGTTGCTTGTTCAAACATTTTCAGAAAGGAACCTACATCTGGGATCTTACCACCCTCAACAGGACAAGTATCGTCAGGATGTGTTGCAAAGAAAGGAATTACAGGTTTCTCTTGTAACAAAAGAGCTGCGTTAGAAATTTTTTCATAAGTAAGAGTCTTGTCGAAACCCAGAACTATCGCTTTAGGATCTATCACAGTGTTGAATACCCCCGCATTTTCAAAATCTTCAATCATTGAAGGAGTACCCACAATATAGCATTGGTCATAGTGATTTTTCAATAAATAATCAATGGATGCTTGTGTAGAAGTGTAAATATTTGAGTAATCCAGTTTAACTCCTAAAACTCTCTCTAACCTTTCTTTGTTTTCAGCTATTGAATATGAAGAATTGTTTGAAAGAATCGTGAAATCCAATTCTTTTTCTTGTATTAATTTGATAACTTCATAAGCATAAGGAAGAACTTTGTTACTCAACAGAAGTGTACCATCTACATCAAAAATAAAATATTTTATTTGTTGAAGTAAGTTCTTCAAATTTTTTGCACCTTAGATCAGTCTTCTATTGGTGGAGGAGGTATTTCGATTTCTTCGTCTGAGATTGTCTCTTCTATTTTTTCCTCTTTTACTTTTTCCTTTTTGGGTTTCTTTTCCTTCTTTATTCTGGGTTCTTTAGCATCTCTTCCTTCTTTGTCTGATGTGAAAAGATTCTTAGTACCAACATAGGCTTTCTTGCTAAATTCACCTATTTTCTTACCAGATTTTATTGTTACTTCTTTGGTTTTTTTGTAAGCTGGAGCCATCTTCCTGCCAATGTTTTCTGTAATTTCTCCAATTTTCATTGTCTTCCATCTTAGTATCATATCATCTTTGTAAGTTGTTCCTTCGATTTCATCTAAAACGGTTAGAATTTCTTCTATCATTGGGGTTGTAAATTCAACACCTAAAGGCATCTTAATTTTCCCTAAAGGACTAAGCTCAAAAACAGGAAAGCCTTCCCCTACTTTAGTTTTAAACGCACCTTTGCGTTTAATATTGAGCATCTCTATAACCTCATAAATCTCCTCTCCATCAGATTCAGCTATCGCTTTGAGTGCATTTATTCTTTCTATTTGTGAAGAAAGTCGAGTTGTTTTTGTTTGAAGACTCTCAATAATAATTCCTAGACTATTCTTATGTTCCTCAAAAGTGATTGAGAGATTCTTAAAATTAGTAGAAAATTCTTTAGATATACCTCTTCTGGGGAGATTTACTCTAAGAAGTATCATTTCCTCAAGTTTTCCTGTAGCTTTGTTAACATATTCATCTCCCTTAAGGACTAATTCACTAGAAGCTTCCACTTCAAACTCATTGTTTATTACATTTCCATTTTCAATATACATTTCAGCTTCTTCTGAAAGCATCTGCATCTTACAAGTTCGCAAAATTAAATCATAAGCTGTTACTTGTTCTTCTACTCCAGTTAACCTTTCATCTAAGTATGAATAAAACTCTGAAACATCAAAAGAACCAGATGATAACTTGATGTACTCATCTCTAATTCCACTAATTTTGTTAACTATCTCCCCTATGGTTTCTCCATAAAGTTGACCTTTTTCTAGAATTTCATCAAATGATAAATCTTGCATAAAGGAGAGTTTACTGGATATTTCATCCTTAAATCGTGGGATCATTTCTTCAATGTATTTTTTCCTTTTTGACATCAATACGGTATCAAGTCGCTGAATATCATTTTTTAATCTATTTTCTCTCATTTCCAACTTAGTAAATTGACCATAAACTAATTCATTCAGAAGATAATCATTGACGTACTTATCAACAAGCTTGTCTGCATCTTTTGTGAGAGGTCTAATTTGAGTATATTGATCAATAATTCTCATATAATGTGAATTTATTTCTTCAAAAGTATAGAGAGAACTATCCTTAAAGATGTCTTTTGTATTCTCAATATCAAAATCAACAGTTCTAAGAAGTAAATCAACAGCTGTTTTTACTTCCTTTACTTTTTTAGGTAAAGGTCGTAGAGTACCTGGTATCATTAAACTAATGTTATGGACATTATTGAAAAATCTTGTGAAAGCTTCTGTTACATTGTACCATCTTATTCTTCTTCTGCCTCTTCTTCGATTTCAGTTGGAGCTGCGTAGAATGAAGCTAAACTACCTGAGGGGTTTGATTGAATTGTAATAATAGGAGCTTTGAATCTATTCCTAATATTTGTATGAGTAATGAGGAATATTTGAGAAAACTTCTCTTCCGCTACGAGCCCTTCTATTACTTTGGCTCTTCTTGCATCATCCAAAGATCCCAAAGGTTCATCTAGAACAAGAATATCCATCTTTGGAGGTTGATAAGGTGAAGTTTTGAGAGGTCTGATTCTCTTTAAAAGCTCACTAACTCCAATTCTTAACCCTAAACCAATAGCTGCTTTATCTCCGCCTGATAGTAGTGTTTGACTCTTAACGAACCCCAATACTTCATCTTTTATACTCATATTCAGAGTCTTTGTTTTCGTTGGTTCCAAGTATAATTCAGAATATCTCCCTCGTGTGAATAGATAGATGTATCCTCTTGTTGAATGTTGTATATTTGCTAACATTCTATTAGAAATCAAATCTTCTACAATAAATTTCTCAACATAGGTTTGAACTTCATTTAATAATGCAATTTCTAAGTCAATTTGAGCGGTTTTTTCTTCTTTTTCTTTATTTTCCTTTATTTGATTACTTAGCTTATCGATTGTAGAATGATCTTTAACTATGGATTCCTTAATATGCCTCTTTTGAACTGTACTTCTATTAATATCATCATCTATTGTTTTTACATGATCAAAAAGCTCTTCAAAATTGCTTAATTTATATTTCTTGGCCATTTCGTCTAAACTTTTCACAGCGTAGCTCTTAAGAGATTCAGTTATTTCTGAAGATAATTTTCCTTTATCAGAAGTAAATCCTTTTAGTTCACCTAAATCCTCAATTAATTCTTCTAATTTTGCAGAATTTTGTCTTATTTTAAATATTGATTGATCAATGGTCTTTATTTCAGTTTTCTTTGCTTTAATCAAGTCTTCCTTCTTTGAAATTCCTTTAGTAAGTGCAGGAATAGAGCGCTTAGATCTTTCCAATAGTTCATTGAATTTTTCTTCTTGGATATCTTGTTCACAAACATCACACTTTGCCTGGCCACCTTTTTCAGCAATAGTTTCCAAACTTTTCTTCCTCTTATTGAAGTTTCCAAGATCTATATCAATGACTCTTCTTTCCTCTTCGAGTTTTTCTACTTCTTTTTGTATTTTATTCTGTTTAATCTCATTATCCTTAATTTGTCTTTCAAATTCATTACTTTTTGATTCTATAGTTTTAAGTTCAATTGGAATCTTTAGTGAAAATTTTTCTCCAGTTTCAGAAATATTCTTCTGTTTTTTATTGATTATTGAATCTAAATGTTTTGTTCTTTCAGTAATGACATTAATTTTTTGAATTTCCTTAATTTCTGGAAATTGACTGGCATTAATTTGCAATAGTTCTATTTTTTCATCAAACCCAAGTATATCTTCTTTAGCTTTTTCTATATTTTCCTTTTTCTCTTCAATCTCCTGCAAAATATCCTCTGTAGTTCTCTGAATGATATGTTTAAGCTTCTGGTTTTCAAAATT
>JAAFKI010000196.1 GCA_021399345.1 Candidatus Heimdallarchaeota archaeon | reverse complement strand
TTATCCACAAAGGCTACAAAGTTGATAGACCCTAAATCGATCGCACCTTTCCTGGTAAAACGTCTTCGCAGTTTAGGTAAGACTTTCTCATACACTAGTTCGAGAGTGTAACCCACTCGTCTAGGGACAATTCTTACTTCTTTCAATGTGGTACGTGTTGTCAGTCTAGTTTTGTAGTAAAAGTTTACCTTCTTAGGAAGGACTAGCCAGCCATTTTGTAGTCTCGTTTGCTGGTTGGTGAAGATAGCTACGACTTCCCCATCCTTCGCTTTGTAGTTAGGTGATTGGGGCATAGCGAAGAACAACATAGGATTCTTTTTCCACTCCTTCAGTGCACGAAAATATCCCTTCCAATTTCTGCAAAGGAGTTTAAGTGTATGTTGTGCAGTTTGTGCAGGAAGGGTTTTGTAACTCGTTTCTTTCTTAAGTAAAGTGTTGAGGTCATAGTACACTAGCAACTTATTCTTCTTCCTCAACGACTGTTTCAATAGAAAATTCGCTCGATTATAGAGGTTTTTCACTTGATGACAAAGAGTACTCAGTGCTTGGTGATAAGGAAGTTCTATACATTCTACTCTCAGTACTTTCGTCATCAACTTTCTCCCTTGAATTCCCTATAAAAGCTCCCGTAATATTTGATTGTAAGTGTCTTTCAAAGTGATTCATAGTACCCTTAATATGACTACATGACAAAAACTATTCATAGAAGTGATTAATACCTTCTTTTCTCACAAGAATATCTATTGCTGAAGTATAATATTCTGAGTGAGGAATCTGAACTATTCCTCTCATCTTAGCAAAATTATTGGGACCGAAATCGTTTCCTTGCATAAGAAAAGTAAAAACTTTGATGTTAAGATTTTCTAAAACCTCTTTGTTAAGTAAGGAATCGTTGTATATTATGATAGGTCCTATCTCCTCATCAAATATAGAACAAACAAGACTTAAATCAGTTAGAACATTATCTAATTTGTCTTCTTGTTCATGTGTGAGAACTACATTCAAATCAGAGTAGGTGAAGCTCATCTACAATATTAATAGACAAAATAGTATAAAAATATAATAATTTCATCTACTCTCTCCAACGAAGATTAGTATTTTTTATAATATACTTTCTAATTTCAACTGGAAATCTCCAATAATCAAAAACAATCTCATCTACTTCCTTTCTCATTTTTGAAAAATCATTTTCCGTACTTTGAGAAAGTAACCATTTATCAACACTTTCCTCTATTTTGTTTAGTTGTTCGGAATTAAACATTGGAAAAGGAAACTGCCTTACAACATTCGAAGTAATATCTCTAACTAAGAGGCTTTCTGCAATCAGTTGAATAAAGGATGAACAAAGATAACCATAAATGATTTTAGTTGAAATCTGCTTATTTTTAGAATACATGATATCAAAAATGTCATTGACATAATAATCTCCATTCAAATCCAGTCCTATATACCACAATTTTCCTCTATTTCGACGAATTATTTTTGGTTGTTCAAAGAGCTGTTCTGATCCAGGTGCCCCTAATAATTTCTTGTCATAAACAAAAGTTTCCCCAGAATGAGAGAGCTGAAAATTGAATACTCCATTCTCCTTATTTTTTAAGAAAGAATTACTCCTAAGTATTTTTTTTACTTGATCTGATGCCTCTGTCTTAATTTCCTTACTCTTATAATAGTTTTGATATTCTTTGCTTAGAGTTAATCCTCGTCTAATTGAAATGAAGTCTGAAAGAATCGGTGATTCTGCTTCTATCTTATTAAGGAATGACAAAATATCTGGTGGAAGTAATCTTAATAGATTCAAGTCCTGGTTTATTGAATCATAAGGAATTGTAAATTCTGAAGCAGTGATTTCATTTTTTAGCTTTATTTCAGAGAACTTGCTTCTCTTGTCCCAGAAAATGATACTAAATTCATTAACAACCTCTTCAAACCAATCTTTTTTGCACAGGATTATTTCAGAAATGGCTCTTTTAGTGAAAATCTCCTTCCTCCACTCTTTAGCATATGTTTCAGTCAAAATCCCTTGAGGAACTACTAAACTACCTTTTTCTTTTGATACAATATGAGCTAAAATCACGAAAGGAAGGGAAAAGTTGTATTTACCTCTTAGAAAATCCGAAATCCGAGGATCAAAAATATTTTTCTTATAATGTTTTTCATCTACATCCTTATAATATACCCATGGTGGATTGCCGACAACATAATCTACACCAATTTCTTCTAACAAATTGCCTTTTTGATCAAAAAATAATTCAGGAAAATCTATCACCCAGTTGAAACTTCTGAAGTTTTTAGCTTTTTCAGCAAATAAGTTTCTTCTTTCATAATACTCCTTTAGATCATTAAGATCAATTTCTCTATCTATCGTAAGTATCTTGTTTCTAAGAGAAATGAATTCAAGGAAATTTGTTTTCAGAATAGATTTTGAAAAAATTTCATCAATAGTCTTCTCTTTGAAACCAATTAGAGAATCTCCTTGCTTAACAGTTAACACTAATCTAGTTTTAACATTGTTTGTAAGTGTAGGGTGAAAAAGAAAACTAAACAACATTAATTCGTAAACTAGTGGATCTAATTCAACACCATAAATATTACAATTATCTTCTAGAAATGGTTTTAAGAAATAGCCTAATCCCGCAGAAAAATCCATTACCGAAAATTTCCTCTGTGATCTTGAGTTGTTTGTTATATTTTGATAAACCTGATTTATCATCTCAGGATTTGTAAAATATTGTCCTATTGCTTTTCTAGATTTTAAATCCTTAATAGTCGAGAGTAAGAACCCAATGTCTTTATTTGCTAAGAAACCACACAAATCTTCAACTAATTCTTTTTTAAGCAAAACCTTAGAAACTTTGTAAAATTCAAAGAGAGGTACAAAATCAGATAAATGGAAATTGTTAGATGAATAAATATTCAATAATGAAATAGTCTTGTTATTTTCTATAATCTTGATAAATTTGTTATTGACCATTACCCAGAATTTTAAAACCAGAGAATAGCTCTCCTGATGATTTAAACCTATATTTTGTAAATGGTTTACATATGTTTCCAAGATATTTGTTGACTCTTCAGTATGCATGAAATCTCCATTCGTACAATTTTAAATATGTGTTAATTCTTAAAACATTAACTGAACTATTAATTTTTCTTTCAATTGAACCGCGCTTTCATCAAACTTTTTAATAGTTAAATCAGTCGTTAAACCAATGATTGAAAATCTTCCTCCAGAAATATTGTCTGTATACTTATTGTTATCTGAGGAAGAGAGAAATTATTTACTTACCAACGAAAATCTCTCTCAAACGTCCAAATTGGATGAAATAGAGGAAGTATTAGTTTCGCAATTCAGCAAGTTTTTAGAAATTTCAAATGCTTTCTCATTTCTCATTGGTAGGATATTATTTCATAGAGGAAAATATGGAAAAGTAAAGGAGTTATACTCAAATAATCCCAATGCAGGATTAGGGCTCTGGTATTCGATTTGTTTGATGTATGAAGGTAATTCTGAGGAATTTACGAAAATTCTTGAAACAATTAAACAGGAATTGGAAAAATCAATTTTTTATGCGTTCATTTATTACATACAGGCCATAAAAGCATATTTAGTTCAAGATTATCAGATTTATAAAGAGAATAGAGAAAATTGCTACAATTTCTATGGTTTTGCTGACGCAGAAAATATGCAAGAATCTAGAGAGATATTCAAACTCATTCAAATTTATATGCTCGAATTGGATGCAATTTACCTTCAGTCAACTTACATACTTTCGCTTGCTAGAGATAAAACTAAGGAATCTTTGAACATCAATAGAGCCTTGAATGACCGAATAAGCTCGGCACAAACCTATAATTCAATTGGTAATATAGAGTTAGAAAGAGGGAATTTTCAGCTTGCTCATCAATTTTTTCTTAAAGGAGAAGCAATTGCTAAAGAAATCAAGATAGATAGATTATTAGGACATATTACTGAAAGTATCGGAAATGTTTATAGACAAATGGGGCACCTTTCTGAAGCAATTTTTTATTATGATAAAAGTAAGAAGATTATCAATAGTTGGATTGGTGATTTTCGATCTATGTTCATTTTATATTCTAATTATGCGGAAGTGTATTTCTTACAGGAAGAATTTGTTAAAGCTAAAGAAGAAATGGAAAAGGTACTAGATATCATCCAGAACAAAGGTTTCCAAGACTTAGCTATGGAGATGAAATATGTTGAGATTTTATTATACTTAGATGAAGTCAAAGAAAGTGGATCTATTCTTCTTAAACTAGAAAAACTCAAAAAAAGAGAATTAACCCCTACTCAAAAATCAAACTACTGGTTTTTACTGGGTTTTCTTGAATATAAGAAAAACAATTATGGTAATTCTCAAGATTTCCTTCAAAAGGCAATGCTTCTGGCCGATGAATTAGGAAATGAAATTCTGAGCTCCAAAACACTTGTATTATTGTCTATAGTTTTCCTTAAGAAGTATACAATTACAACAAATCTTGAAGAGTTAATTGAAGCAGATAAATGTTTAGAAGATATTATTACGTATCTAGAAGAGAAAGCCAAATATGAATCTCTCTCACTAATCTATCATATTAGAGCCAAAATAAAAATTGTGCTTTTAGATTTTGAAACAGCTCTATTCTTACTTAAAACAGGAGAAGAGTTTGCCAGAACATATACTCCACAGCTAATAGATGATTATAAACAAAGAATAGACCAAGTGAAAAACGCTATAGAAAGTGAGGTAGCTAAAATAATTGATGAGGGAGTGATTGATTTTCTTGGCGATATTCAACTCATATCAAAGATATTAAGAAAAGAATCCAAGAAACTAGCTGCACCTAAAGAAGAAAAACCTATTGCAGTATTAATTCTTCATTCCAGTGGCATACCTATACGCTCTTACCTCTCTGAAGATGTGAGTGTTAGTGATGATCTTCTTTTTGGAGGGTTCGTAAGTGCGATACGACATCTGATGAATGAATTATTTGTAGAACAAAAACAACAAGTTATGTCAATTGATCACGGGCAATATAAACTCCTTATTGAGTTCTATTCGAATGTGTTTTCAGTTGTAGTAATAGCCTTGCGAGATAGTTTCATGATAAGAAGGAAGATGCATCGTCTGGTTGAAAATCTCTCTATAAAAGGTCTTTCTAGTGATAAATACAAAGGAGACATAAGTGAAACTGAATTTTACGAACTGGACTCTGTTGTACGAAACCTTTTTGGTATTAAGGGTCATAGACCATGAAATAAGTTACTCTTCTTTGACGAAGCGAATATTTTTATTTAACATATCCCTATTTATCTTGAAACCAATGAATGAAAGGGGGAATATGGTTGGGTTCCCTAGGGAATTTTCAATTTACTTGCCTATTTTAGATAAGTCTGAGCAAGAAGAATTAACCAGATACCAAGAAGATTTTAGAGTAGAGGATTCTTTGGTCAAATTAGGCAAATTTCTTCTAGATTTTGTCGAAAAACAAAAAAATCCCTCAGCTAATCTACTTTTCAGCATTGGAAAAATCCTTTTCTCAATTTCTGATTATTCATCACTTGAGAATTTTAACAAAAACAGTCACTATAGCATCAAATTATGGCAGATTCGAATATTACTCGAAAAAGGGATGAACGAAGTGGCAATTAGACTAGCTTCTGAGATCAAAGATATTGAAGATATTTCCCCACTTTTCAGATTACATGCTATTAGGTCTATTGCTTATGGTTATCTTAATCTTGGAAACTACGAACAATGCAGGATAAACCTCAACATTTTGTTTGAAGAAGCTTTTACATCTCAAAAACTACCTACTGATCAAAAACAGATTCTCAATGATATACTTCTTGATGGTCATGCAGATAATT
The DNA here is from genome assembly GCA_021399345.1 of Candidatus Heimdallarchaeota archaeon. GTDB lineage: Archaea > Asgardarchaeota > Heimdallarchaeia > Heimdallarchaeales > Heimdallarchaeaceae > UBA460. The sequence goes on along the minus strand of JAAFKI010000196.1, from coordinate 29,963 downwards.
TCTTTCTCAATAGATATGTCGAAGAAAAAATAAAATTAGAAAACAAAATTAATCTAGCTCTTCAAATTGCTACTGATTTAGGAGATAGAAATCATATAGCAAAATTCTGTTATCTTCTCGCTTTACTAAATCGTGATAGTGGTAAATTAGACGAATCTCTCTCAATGTCAGAAAAAGCTAAATCTCTTTTTGAATCGACTGGTAATCAACTGATTCTTACAGCTGTAAGAGGAAATATAGCTACCTTGAATAGCGTAACAGGCAATTTAGATGCAGCAGAGAAGGAATTCACAGAACTTTTAGATATTTTTAAGGATCTAGAAGCAAATAGATATTTAGCACTCACAATAAAGTGCTTGGGAGACATAGCTATAGAAAGAGGTCAATTTAACGATGCTATTAAAAAATATGAAGAAGCATTGAAAATTATTGAAAAGCTCAATATGAAAGAAACTTACCACTATTGTACCTTAGCTGAATTATATCTGCAGACCAATCGTTTAACAGACTTTGAAATATTCTTGAATTCTATAGTAGAAGAAATCAGAACAAACCCCTCCCCTATAATTGAGTCTTATGTTTTTCTCCTAAAAGGCATGTATAGTGTAAAGAAACTAAACTATGGTCAAGCTGTTGAAGAATTTTCCAAGGCATTAGAAATCGCTGATAGACACGGAAGTGGAGAGCTATCTGCAAAGATTCTGATGAATCTTGTTTTGATGCAATTAGAAAATTATGATTTAGAAAAGGACAAAAAAATATTAGGTTTAACTTTGAATAACCTCAATGATTTAATCCCATATTTCTCTGAGAATAAACTAGTAAAAGAACAAGTAGCACTCTATTTGTTACAAGGTAAAATCCTAGCACTGCAAGAAGATTATACTCGATCTTTTAATCGACTTCAACAAGCAAAAGAGCTAGCGTCAGAAAATAATCTTCCTCAACTGCATAAGTTAATTGAAGGTAAGATAGAGCAAATCAATTTGCTCTTTCCAATAGAAGAGGTAAAAGAAATAGATTGGGTAAATGAACCATTTAGAAAGGATATTAGCATCTTGGAAGAGGTGGGATTAAGACATATGCAGAAGCCTTATGTTGATTTTGATGCATCACCCCTAGCACTGATCATTCTTCATAGATCAGGTATTCCACTTCGCTCATATGTCATCCTGAAGAGGGCTGTAAAAGATCAGCTACTTTTTGGAGGGTTCATAGTTGCGGTAAGAGATATGTTGACAGAGCTATTCGAGGAGCAAAAAAGTCAGATGCTTGTCATAACTTATGGAAACCATAAAATCATTATTGAAGCTCATCCGAAGGGATTCAGTTCTGTGGCAGTCAGTGCTCTAGATTCGTTTTCTTTGCGTCGAAAAATACATCAATTAACCGATAAACTCTCTCAAATTGATATCCCTAAACAATTCTTTGGAGAGCTTTCTGATGAAGTTAGTGATGCAATTGATTTTGAAGTTCAAGAATTATTTGGTCCGCATTTAGTTTTTAGTGATGCTATTAAAGTAGATTTTTAAATGCATACAGAACCTATACCTATCAATCTTTGATGAGTGAAATGTCAGAATATTTGCCTACTTTTGTATTAAATGAGTTACAATTGTACATTTCTGATTTTGAAGAGGAATTTTTTGAATATTTAAACCAAATTCTTGAAGGTGAAAGCAACCAAGCAAAGATTAGAAAATTACTTGTAGAACATCTCAAAAACCTGAAAGTATCAAAATTCGAAGTTAAAAATCAATTCATATTGTTATCAGCTCTATTGATGTGTTATTGGAGCAAAGATTATGAAACTAATCTATACATTTACAATAGATTTAAAGGAAAAATAGATTTGTCGAATCTTTCTATCCAATCTTGTTACCTTCTTTCATTGAGAGATTTATTTTTAATTGATGAATTTGAAAGAACCCGCGATAGCATTCTTGAACTAACAGAAAACATCTCGGAGCTGAAACAAAAGGAGTTTGTTATTCTTTCTATAGATGAATTTTCAGCAAGAACTCAGAAACGACCAGAAATTGGTTATAAAGCATTAAATGAGCTTCTACGTTATCTTATAGAAATTGATGATTTAGCAAGTCAATTTCCATTTATTCTGGATGCTTTGCTTACCGATCTTGTTAACTTTGCTTACGCTCTAGCAGATGAAACTCTTAAAGAACTCTGGATAGATAGTGCAATAAAACGAGCTCAAAACTATGAGAATTTTGGAATGTTGAGTTCTTTATACAATTTGTTGATCTCTATCTCCCTGAAGGAATACGATTTGCAAAAGGCAGAAGAAAATTTTGAAAAAGGAAAGAATTATGCGTTGAAAATAGGTTCAGAAAGACTTCAAACTATTCTTGAACTTAATTCTGCTGAGATGAATAAAATGAAGGGTGAACAAGATAAAGCCTTAGAGATTTATCAAGCCCTTTTGGAAAAAACTGAAATTTCCACCCCAATCCAGATAGAAATCTTCGAGAGAATGGGGAATATTTACCTGTTAAATGACGAACTTGTCAAAGCTGATGAATATTATACAAAAGCTCATAATCTCAACAAGGAACATGGTTTTCTCTTTCCTATGATTGAGATTGTTTATGGTTACATAAACTTCCTAAAAGAAGATGATAAAGGTGAAAGTCTAGAGTTTGGTTTACAATTAGCTGAAGAACAATTCGATTTTAATTCAATGCCTTACTATTATTTCTACAAAGGTCTGTATCATCAGAAGAATGTTGATTTGACTACTGCTGTTGGTTTCTTTGAACATGCATTGGAATTCTTTGAAAATCAAATGATTTTTGAAGGAATCTTATACACATATGCAGCATTAGCTGATAGTTATTTTGAAATGTTTAGAATAACAGAAAATAACAAATTTGCAACTCAGTTTCTTTATTTCATCGATAATCTTCTAGGTGTTACAGAAGAACTAAAACATTTGATTTTTGTTGATGCAATTATAACAAAAGCTGGATATTATCAATATCGGAATATGGAAGCAGAAGCCGACAAGACGTTGAAAATAGGTGTTGATTTTGCAGAAAAAAACAAACTTGATGATAGGATAGATGAGTTAACAATAGGTTTAGAAGATAAGAATGCTCTATTACAAGAATTAAGGGGTTCAAGAAGATTATTTAGTAGAATTATGAAATATTCTTTTGGAACACACAAAAGAATACCAATTATAATGTACCTTCTACTTGTTATAGATGAAGGCGGTCTTCCTTATTACTCTTATAATTTTTCAGAGAAGGAAAAAATTGATGATCTTTTAATATCTGGATTAATAACTGCCATTATTAATTTCTCAGAAGAAGTTTTAGGAAAGGGAGTAGAAACTTTGAGAAGTATTACTCATCAAGGTAGAGCTGTTATTATAGAACAACAGGATAATATTATGGCTGTTTTAGTTGCTGAAAATGAAACTTTTGAAAGTAGATTGCAGGTCAGAAAATTCCTAAAAGAAGCAGTGAGTCAAATTAAGCAAAGAATGAATAAAGAAATAGTTAAGCAGGAAGAGTTTCAACCACTCGTTGAATCAATTTTTGATGCATCTCCATTCACATTAGATAAGTAATAAAGAAGAGGATTATTTTCTTTTTCTCTTTACTAATATGGAACTTATTATAATTGATGCAAAAACTAGTAAGCTTGCATATGACGCTGTTCGATTTGTTGGAGTTGTGGGGATCTGATCAGGATTATCAATATAGTAAACTAAGGTTTCAATTTCAGTTCTAGCTAATTGTGCTTTTTCGATTGAAAGAGTATAATTCATATCTTGGTAATCATTAGCTGCAGATCCTAGTAAAATATAGATATCATTTACCATCACTAATAATTCATTAATGGAACCAGCATCAATGTATTTCAAAAATGCTGCATCCATTTCACCAGAAGCTAAACTATACCAGTAATTATTATGAGCCCTTGCTAATCCATCTTTGTAAAATGAACTGAAGCTACTTTCTCCTATTGAAAAATAGTTCATAACATCTTCTATAAAAGAGGAGCCCCAGCCATAAGTGCCTCCATGAGGGTGAGGCATTCCAAGACTATGTCCAAGTTCATGAATCATTACAGCAGACATACCTCTTCGAGGAAGTGAAGAAACTCCATTTTCGAACATACTATATTGATCATTAACTAAGAGTTCCCAGCCCATTCCACCTAGACCAGCAAAAGCTGTTCCATACCACCTGAATTGAATATCATCAGTTAAGAAGAAGTAGGCAGGTAAAATGCTATCTGCTGCAGTGTAATCAAAATGAATAGGTAATTGAGTTTCAAGTAATTGGTAGAACCCATTTGCTACCTCTATGTAATCTCCATCTTGGTCTTGTTGAAGGTTTGAGGATATCCATGAAGATATACTAGGGTAATCTATTAGGTTAACATATTGAACATCTATGATCCAATCAATCCAAGGAAAATCATTTTCTAACTGATTAAAGATTCTAGCTTTAGAAATTACCCAGTTCAATTCATCTAATGTATAACCAGCTTCTGTTAGATTATTGAATACTTTAACTTGCATAGAGTACGATTTACCTATAGGGCTTACTCCATAATAAGCTGAAAAAACATTCCCTAGATATGAGTTGATATAGTCTGCTAGATAAGTAGAAAGTACAGTTTTTCCTTCAGAACCATATAAGCTAACATTTTGAGCGAGTGTATCCAAATCAGGATAAGTATAATATGAGTAATCTCCTGTTGGAAATCCCCATGCTGTAAATAGCCAATCATAATACCAAGTTCTTGCTGATAGATCTAAGAAACAGAATCTTTCTGAACCCCCCAATCCTAAGGTTGGAACAAATGGAATATCACTATAGCCTGAGAACCAGTAGTCTATTGTGATGTTAGAATCAAATCCTGTTTCCACAACCTTATACCAGTGATCTTGATTATCTACTAGTGAATCTAAACTAGTGAAATTAAAAAGAAACATTGTATAACCTGGATTTTCTATATTTACTTCGTAGAAATTTTCGTACAGATAATTCTCTACAAGTCTTGCATCTATAACTGATCCATTTTCAGGAATGAGGATATCATTTCTATCACCTGTAGCAAGATCATCAATTAATTGGGAAACATTTAACGAATAACCTACTCCTGTTCCATATAATTTTATGGAATTTATGTAGTCTTCAAGCTGATTATAATCTGTTTCTGTAGCAAATGAAAAGACAAAATCAAAACTGATTGTCGAAGAGCCTATTTCTTGATTTCCATCATTAAACTCTGAACTTAACATACTTTCTATTTCAGTCAAATTTAATATGTCATTATCATATCCAAAGAAGTTGATGTAAAGAGTCAAATCTGTATCCAGACTATAATCAGGTAAATTGATTGAATCCACATTAACAGCCACAGATGTAAATGAATTAATGGAGTTAAATGATGCTACAAAAATGACCAATATTGCTGCTTTCAAAATCAGATTTGATTTCTTCATTAAGAGTGAAGTACAATACTCGCTTTTTAGTTTAACTCCTTCTCTTAAATCACAAGAGGTCTTACCTGATATTTCAGTCCAACAATCTTCATAACGTCTACAGCATCTTCAATATGATTAGCAGATTGCTCTAGAGATTCAATTATTTGAATAACATAGAGTGTTTCTACAGGATTAAGTTTTCCTGAATCTTTGGTAACTGAAGCTAATCCTTCTTGACTGTTCAAATCTAATTCTTTTTCTAAATTATGTACTTCCTCAAATATTGGATGAGATGATAGAGGTTGAATACATACAACTTCTAGAGCATCGACTGTTTTTGTAATCATTTTTACAAGTAGTTCGCATTCTATTTTCAAATACTCAACAAATTTCTCAGGCAAATTTTGTCTTGGAATCATTAATAACTTCCTCATAGACCTTAAAGTGAAGCCAATAGATGTATCTAGAATGTCAGTGATTTTATAGAAATGATAATCATCTGGAGCTGGTCTAACTTGACCGTATAATGCTTGAGTTACTCTAAAAACAAGTTTATCGGCATCTCTTTCGAGTTCTTTAGCATCTGAGAGTATGTCTGTACAACAATCAATTTCCTTATTATCGATATAAGCTTCTAAAGCTTGATTCATTTTCATATACACATCTTTTACCTTGTTGCCATGTTTAAGGCTAATTGATGCTTGAACCCAACCAGGTCTAGTTTCCATGGCAAGAAATAGAAACAATAGAGCTAGAACACCCAACGAAATACCTATAACCAAAAATGGGAACTTGAGCTGATTTTCAAGCTGAGTATCGCTCCAAAGATTCAATTTAGTAGCTGAAAATGCTAAACCCATTGCAATGAGTGGACCTGTAAAATATCCTGAATCTAAGGAAGCTCTGTAAAGGCCAAAGCTTTGCTCTCTCTTAATTATCGGAACAACATCTCTTGTTATAGAAGGCAAGCTTGGGTAGTAGATAGCTGTGCCTATTCCGGCAGCAATTGCCAATGAAATCACGTAAATAGGTTCTTTTGTAATTGTTATCAAAACTAATGCAAGACCTTCGGTAACTAATCCTATTACTATTAATCCTTTTCTTCCAAAACGATCACTTAGTTTTCCTGTAAAAGGCATGGAAATAGCCCAAGCTAAAGTGAAACCAGCAGTAACTAAACCCACTTGTGTTGCGGTAAAACCATAACTTGACGAAACAAGTATAGGGAGTAGGAGAACAATAAGACTATCCATTATTCTGGAAAAATGACCTGCCAAATATGATAATAATAAAGTGGGAGTTTTGACTATGTTTCTTAAACTCCATTTAGTTTCCACTTTTGTAGAATCTAAGAGGATTTCTTCCTTTGTACCTTCGACCAATTCTTGTGTTTCAACATTACGGAGTAATAAAATGCCAATAACAACAGCAACACCTGCAACAATGAGAGCAAATGTGAAACTTGCTGCAAAGTTATTTCCTTGATTCTGCACAATTAAACCAGCAAAAAATGAACCTATACTGGATCCTAGATACACAGAAAATTCCATAGATCCTACCGAGAAAGCGCTTCCTTCTGCACCAGCTATTTCGGTTAAAGCTGACATCGAAGCTGTAAAGAACAATCCTAACCCAGCACCAATAAACACGTTACCCAATATTAGTCCTGTCAGATTGATATATTTCGCTAGGAAAATTGAGACAGAACCTATAACTAGAAGTCCTAGCCCTATTCTCATGGTATTTTTTCTCTTTATTCTTGAACTAATACGAGAACTAAAGAAACCAGCAATACCTTTGAACAAACCATAAGTGATTAGTGTTGAGGAAATCTGGAGAAAAATCAAGATATTCATGATATTTGAACCAGATAAATCAATTACATAGAGAGCAAGAGATGTACGCTGCACACCATAGGTTATACCGGTCAATAGTAAGGTTGATATAAGCGGTGCCCATTTTGAGAAACTAGAACGGATACTAAAAGATTCAGTGTTAGAAACCATTTCAAACAACAATATAGAAACTTGGCTTCTTTTGAGTTTTTCCCTTCTGAAGTAAGAGTGGAAAGAAAATGGAAAACAAGAAAAGTACTGGATTAAGAAAGATAAGAATGACCAAAATACAAAAAATCATCCTTATTAGTATTATTATTTATTCACTTACTCTGGTTTTCCATGCCCTATACGTAAGCTATATTGACCCTTCTTATCAAGTGATCATCGCAGATCAAGTAGTATTCTACAATAGGGGTAAAGGCGTTCTTTACGGATTGTTACCCTATAGAGATTTCTATACTAAAGCGGCACCTCTAAGTTCTTACTTATGGGCTCCATTAATACTCATCTCAATGATTTTTACAAATGATTATTCACCTGATTTGCTGACTTCTGCCAATTATACTGATTCAGCAAGTATGATGTTTTCATCCTATGTATTTAGAACTTTTTTTGTAATTTGTTTAATTGCAGCTGCTGTTGTTTTGTATAAATTATTAGAACTGAAAAAGAATAAGCATTCTTTCTGGATTTCCTTAACATTTGCAATCAATCCCTTTTTCTTGTATCTTGTTTCTTTTTGGGGCTCAGATGAAAGCATTTTACCATTGTTGATTCTTTTACCCATCTATTTATTTGAAAAGAAGAAGAGTTATCTGGCAACAATAATTATAATTCTTGGAGCTGGATTAAAATACGTTCCAATTTTCTTAGCTCCTTTAATATGGATATACTCAGAAAATTGGAAGCAAAGAATCATCCAATCAGTTATTCTCTTACTTGGTATTGTTGCGGTGTATTTACCTTTCTATTTCGTTGATCCTGCAGGATTTCTAGCTCAGTTTGACAACAAGATTGCTCATGATGGGAATCAAGGCATTCTTTCAGTTTTACAAACTTCTTCGGCTATCAATTTTGATGAGTATAGCTATGTATTTGTGATAGTAACTTTTCTCCTTTTAGCAGGATTTAGCTTATATTTCTTCTTCAAGAAAGAAAACTGGAATTATCAACTAGTGAACGTTTTATTCATGGTTTTTCTTTTATTCTATCCAAAAATTCAGTTTTCTTTTGTTGTTTTGATGTATCCGTTTCTTTTCATTTCTATATTTAAGAAAAGGTTTGAAAGATGGATTAGCTTAACCGTTCTAATTACTAGTATGATAAGTGGAGAGATGGCTAATCTATTAATAAAGGGAACCACGGAGAATATATTCTTAATTTCTTTTGCATGGATTATAGTATTACTTTTTTATTTGTCGATGATAACCTTGCTTCTTAAAATTCTTTTAGATTCAATGTTGAAAAAAGAACTCAAAATAGAAAAAATGTAATTTTCTCTATTTTTTAGTCTCGTTAGATTGTTTAAGTTCTTTAATAATGTCGTTTTTGAATTGTTCAAGTGTCTTACTAAGAACTCTTTCAGCCATTTCTTCTATCATGGGAATCTGTACAGCTCCCCATACTTCTTCATTTAGCTTTAATTGTCCAGGTATATTCTGTGAGATTGTTTGGTAGAGATCTTTTTTGATAACACCCTTTCTTTCAGTATAGAATCCTAAAACCCATTCAAGAACAAAGATTCCTGCTATAATTCCAATTGATATCTCCCAACCTATTACTCCTTCTCCAATAATATTATCAACAATTAATACTATCGCTCCAAGGATTACTGAAGCATAATATATCATTTGAATATACGTAACTCCAAATCTTAATCTTGCTAACTGCTTTCCTACAAAATCCCAAAAGTTTCCCATGTGTTATTTCACTTCTTTTTCGTGGATACTAATTATTTACTTCCTTTCTTTTTTGGTGCTTGTTTAAGCTCTTCAATAATGTCGTTTTTGAATTGTTCAAGTGTCTTGCTAAGGACTCTTTCAGCCATTTCTTCTATCATCGGAATCTGGACAGCTTCCCATACTTCCTTGTTTAGCTTTAATTGTCCAGGTATGTTCTGTATAATTGTTTGGTAAAGATCCTTTTTGACAACACCTTTTCTTTCAGTATAGAACCCCAAAACCCATTCAAAAATAAAAATACCGAGTATGATGAGAATTGAATCTAACCATCCAATTACTCCTTCTCCAAAAATATTGTTAGTAACAAGAACTAGAGCTCCTAGTATTACTGAAGCGTAATATATCATTTGTATGTAAGTTACACCAAATCTCAATCTTGCTAATTGTTTTCCTACAAAATCCCAGAATTTACCCATTTGATATCACACTTATGTTTGTTTAGATAAAAAAAAACACATATTTAAACTATCAGATTTTGTTTTTCACAATTAAAGATGGCTATACTTAAATACTGAATAATTGGATTTACATCAATAAATATGAAGGGACACTAACTTGATTGCTGTTATAATTCTAGCTGCTGGTGTAGGTAACCGATATGGAACAACAATACCTAAACAATTTCTGAAAATAAATGATAAAGAAATAATAGAAATTTCAATTGAAGTTTTCAGAAAGTGCAAAGATATAGGTTATATTTCAATTGTAACAAATAAAGACTATATTGACCACTGCAAGAAATTCGATGTTGATAATGTGGTTGTTGGTGGAGAAAAGAGACGAGATTCAGTTTTTAATGGCTTAACAAACCTTCCTGAAAACACAAAGTTTGTAATGATTCATGATGCAGTACGTCCCCTTGTAAACACAGATTTAGTTAATGAGCATATCAATTTGATAAAGACAAATGAATATGGAGCTATTGATACAATTGTAGAGATTACTGATAATTTGATTGAATCAACAGATGATGGTTTTCATTCACGAATAATTCCAAGAAAAAATGTTAAGCTCTCTCTTACACCTGAAACTTTTGATTACGAAATACTTCTAGAATGTCACAAAAAAAGAATAGATCAAAATCTGGATATCCCTGAAATATATGATGATGCTTCTCTTGTGAATTATTTTGGCCACAAGGTGAAAACTGTTGATGTTAAAGGTTTCAATAGTAAAATCACCTATCAAGATGATCTAATTCTGATGAAATATTTTCTTGAAAACTAGCGTTTCTTTCTCTTTGAAAGTACTCTATCTAATATTATTTGGTATGTTCTTTTAGAAGAATTGCGATCAACATCGTTGAAATACATATTTCTAACAGAATCACGCTTCTTTGAATAATTATCTTTTCCATCTTTCTCATTAAACAGCTGTTTCAGGTACTTGACTACATCTTTGAATTCTGTAACAAATTCACCTGGAATAGTTTCTCTGTAATCAAAATAGAAACCTCTTTCTTCACTTAAGTAGTTGGAAAAATCGTAGGAGTAGAATAATATAGGTTTTTTAAGGAATAGATAATCAAAATATATTGATGAATAGTCAGTTATCAAAAGGTCTGCGGATCTTAATAATGGATAGATGTCGTTTTCACTCTGATAAACATAAATATTCTTGTATTGATTCTCACTAATTTCAGTTAAGCTTTTCGATAGAACATGTAGTTTGCAAATCATAATGGCATTTGTTTCTTCTAAAACTTTATCCATCAAAGGTAAATCAAATACATCAGAGATATTTCTTTCTTCTAAATCTCTAAAAGTAGGAATGTAGAAGATGATATTCTTTCCATTCTCCTTGTTATTCTTAATTATCTTTGAAGCTTCTAAATCAGTAAAAAGTTCTTCATCTTTTATTTCAGTTAATAATACATCATTTCTAGAAAATCCACAAGTCAATATCCTTGATTCATCTACAAATCTTTCCTTTGCTAATAAACTTTCAAAATTAGATGATGTCGAACAGAAATAATCCTCTTTCTTGAAGGAGGAAAAATAAACTATCTTATAAAATAGACGTTTGATTCCTTTGGAAAAAATAATTTCGTATAATTTTGTTCCTTTAACAATGTTATCTATTCCTGATTTTTTGAATGGACAACCATGCATCAAGTTGATATTGATTCCAGATGATAAGCATTTATTAACTGCAATTCTTGTATGTCCATATATAATTATTTTAGCTCTAACAGCTGAAAGCTTTGCTTTGAAACTTCTTGACTTGAAAACAGTATATCCACTATTTTTCAACAAATAAAAAATTTCTTCACTATGTGTTATCCATACTGGTTTGATTTTTGGAATATTGTTTGAAACAAACAAAAATAGATACTTTGGGTTCCCACTAAAAGTATATCCCATTCCATCTCCAAAAATCCAAAGGGACTTCTTTTTTGGGACTAAATGAGAAAACTGGAACATAAAGTAGCAAAATAAGCTTTTGAAAAATGAAAGAATTGACAATATTCTCATGATACCATCTTATTTATTTTTTAGAACATCATAATATATTTTTTCTAATATGTCCACAGCATGAGCAGGTGTTCTCTCCACTGGTAATTCTGTGTGAACCTCATCATTATAATCGACCGCAATTATCCCTAAAGCTAATGCTTGATATGCTGTTAAACTTAAGCAAGTTACATAAGGATTTTCTCTATCTTCATATACTTCTTCTTTACTACCTCCAAACATACCATCAATTTTGAAGTCAAGATAAGCTGCAAACTGTTGAAGATAGTCTTTTAATCCTATATATGGAATTGAACTTGTTGTTCTATCTAACACTTCTAGTTCCATATTTAATTTGTCTTTAGCATATTTCCTTGCTCTTTCCTCTGCTAAACCTTGAATTTCATTTATACTAATGAATAGAGCTTTATTGTTGTTCCCTTCAACAGTTCTCGTAAACAAATCTTCATCTACTGGATTAGCAATGAAATAAACATTATCCTTTGGTGCTCCCCGCAATAAGTCTTCTGAAGCTACTACATATGCACCAATATTGAGTTTCAGTAGATCTGGCATTCTTACATCCCAGACTTCTCTAATATCTGTGCCATGAAAGTGCATCACAATTGGGATTTTCTTGTATACATATCTTACCCATTTTACAATATTAAGCATACCATGGATATGAACAATATCAGGTCTGAAGAAGAAAATCTTTCTAATAACTTTTAGAAAGAGTCCCAAGTCAGTTTTAGTTGTATGAACAAGTTCAGGAGCTGCTTCCCTCCATCCAAATGGATCTGCATTTTCACTTATTAAAATACGAACATCATGTCCCCTTTTTTTTAGCTCTTTTGACATTGTAACGGCAACATCTGCTGACATCCATATATGTAATATTTTTAGCCCCATACGTTGAATTAATGACAAATGTCTATAAATCTTGCTGTAAGATGACTCAAAAATAGCACTCACATTAACAGGAACAAATCGATATTGAATTTTCAGGTTTTACTTGAGTATTAGAAATGTACATTTTTTAACTGAATATGTTCTCAAAAATACAATTAAAGTTAAATCAAATTATTCACCACTTCAATTCAAACAAGAGTCAGAAAATGGTTTCTATACGAAATTGGCTTGTTTCTCTATACCCTAAACTATCTGGGAAAGGATTAGCTAAAGTTATTAGCTGGAAAAAGTAGAAAAAACAACATATCTACTTTAATTTTTTCCACTCAAAAATCTGTAAGTTCTAATTTTTTTATTTTAATCCTTCTTTTGTTGTAAAAATATATTACAATAATCTTCTTCTATTTTTAATAATTCTTCAAAGGTCATTTTTTTAGTTACATTTTTAAAAACACCTAAATAAAGAATATCAAAATTATCCTTTACTATTTTATGGATAATATCTAAATCTTTCTGAGTATATCTAAAAATGTTATATTCAAAAATTATGTCTATATTTTTTGTTGATAATAGGTTTTTCATACCTTCAAAGGCTTCTGCCTCTAAACCTTCAATATCAATTTTAAAAAGCATTTTTTGATTAAGAAAGGGTTTTAATAGTGTATCAAGAGTTTTGGTTTCAACAATTTCTTCACCTGTTATTTCTACTTCTTCTCGTTTAAGATGTTCGTTTCTTAAAGAATGATAAGAATATAGCTTAGTTTTATAAAAAATTCTTTCTTCATTTTTATTACTTATTGCGTAATTAAATAAAGTGGTATTATTCATTTTATTTTTTTCTATGGTTTTTTCTAACAATCTAAAATTCTTTTTATCTGGTTCTATAGCGATGTTATTTTTTGCTTCGGATAATAAAGTATAATATCCAAAACACGAACCAACATCAACAAATAAATCATAATTCTTTGATATTTCTAAAAATAATTTTGTTGTTTCTGGTTCGAGAAATTTTTTTCTAAAAATTAAATCGTGAGAATAATCTTTAATAATAAACATTTTTTTATTATTAAATTTAATCATAACTATGTTTTTACTTAATTTTAAAATAAGCTTATGAACTTTAAACATAATCTTTTCTGGAACAAATCGAGCTATTCCTTTATTACTTAACAATCTATAAATCTTTATTAACATCTTTTTTTAACCTACTATCTAAATCCTTAATAATTTTTTATCATCATTAGTTAAATCTTTCTCTATGTATTAATAACCACTTAGCCATATGAAGGTTATTTAGCGGCTGGTAAGAGATTTTTACTGATAAATATATTGCAATAACACTCTTTCTCTTCTTTGATTCTTATAAAATTTTCATGAGAAATTTTCTCTAAATTTTTCTCTATTTCATCTATAACATATATATTATAATCTTTAACAAAATCCACTATTACTTTGTTTTCAGTTTCACTATATTTATTGTGATTATACTCAAAAATAAAGTCTATATCCAGTAAATTAATGGCTTTCCTTAAACCTAAAAAGGCATAAGATTCGTATCCTTCGACATCAATTTTACATAATATCTTTTTATCTAAATATGGTTCTAATAATGTGTCCAATGTTATCATCTCAACACTTTCAGAATTGATTAATTTCAATCCCTTAACATCATTTCTAAGTGTATGTTGTTCTGGATTTTCTGTCTTATGTAATATTATTGATTTGTGTTTATCCCCTATCGCATACCTTAAACACTCTGTATTTTCTATTTTATTTTGGTCAATATTTTTAATTAAAACTTCATAATTATTTTTCTCTGGTTCTACTGCTATGTTCCTTTTTGCTTCTGACAATAGAATATAATACCCACAACAAGAACCTATATCAACAAACAAATCATATACTTTAGATATTTCTTTAAATAACTTTGTTGTCCCCATTTCTACAAGTCCCCTGAAGACCAAATCAAAGCTATTGCTTCTAAATAGTGTAAATTTCTTTCCATCCAATCGCATTGTTACAAGATTATCTTTACTAAGTATTCTTTTTTGAATATATTTAAGAAATTTTTTAGGAATAAACCGACCTATTCCCTTTTTACTTAATTTTCTATACAATCTTAACATGTGTGACTAAAATGGAGTAAACCTACTTTAGTATAAAAAACTATCTTTGAATCTTACGCGGAATAGCACTCCCAGCGTTTAAGTAAGAAATAGTATCAGCTGCAGCACTAGGTGTTGTAAAAAAATTAAAGAATAAAATAAACATTAAGTATGTTCACAGAGATTTTGAAAGATGAGACTAGAAAATGGTTTTATTGAGCTATTGAAAATAAAAGATAATTATTGTAATATACTTCTGAGTAAAAAAGAATTTGTAGAACAGAGCAAATAAAAATCAAAAACAATTCTTTCTTTTTTAAATTCACTTTTAAGATATTTTGAGACGTTCTATTTTCTCTTCAAAAACATTTAATAATATTCTATTAATAGCTCAGTAATGACTAATTTCCTTTTTATACTTTCATCCGAAAAGAAGAATTTGAAAGAAACATCTAAATTGTTACCTAGTCTAATGAATCACAAGAAGATCATTGACGATGACGGAATTCAGCTCCTAATTGGTGATTTTGATGATCAGAACTACACACTTGAAATAGAGGGTTCTGAATATTTCTTTGCTCCAAACATTCTGAAACATCTTGATTTATCAAAAGAATCGGAATCAGGAGAATTCTTTTCAGAAGAGATACAACCGTATATCAAAATAAACACTACAACCAAACAGTTAGTAATCTCTACAGATCCTTTAGGTACAGATTTTATCTACTTTGCTTCTTTTAATGGTAATCTTTACTTATCTTCTCAAATGAGGTACATTCTTCAATGTGAAAAGGAATTGCTTAGTCATCTTGACTATGATGCTATGTTGGAATATGTTTTTTCACATTGTATCTTGGGAATGAAGACATTCTTCAAGAAAATTAAACTCCTACCATTTAATAAAACAATAACTCTAAATCTTGATGAGTTTGATGGTTCTGAACTCGAAAAGGTATTTCTAGAAAATAGTGAGGTTAAGTATGAATTTCCATCAAACTACGAAAAAATGGATGAAGATTCATATGAGAAAATAGTTGAAGAACAGGCTAAATTATTTGAAAAATACTTCAATATCCTGTTCAATAACCAAAATAAGAATAATTATTTTCTCTTATCAGGAGGATTGGATTCGAGATTATTACTTACTTCAGTAGAGGATAGTTTAAGAAAGAAATGCAGAGGAATAACCTTTGATTATTCTGAAAGTGGAGGAAATGTTTCTAATGCAAGAAAAGTTGCCAATCTTCTGAATATTGAACACATAGTTAGGATAATCAATGCTGAGGAGACAATCAAAGATTCTTTGAAACATATGTGGTATTGTGAAGGAGTATCTACACTAGTAGCGTCTAGGTTAGTTACATTCTTATCAGAAGTGGAAAGCGAAAACAACCTTTACATAGATGGTTATGTTGGAGATGGTCAATTAGGTGGAGAATTTTTCGCTGCTATAAAGAGTAAGAATCTGAAGAAAGATTCTGCATATTCTTTACTCAAAGCAATGCAATTACACAACTATTTCTTTCCACCTAAAGTTTTTGAGAAAACAGTAAAAGAGAAGGATATTCTCAAGAGAATAATAATGCCAGAACTGAAAAAACATGTTGAACTCATCTGGCCAATAGATGATGAAAGAATGAAAGCGGAAACTTTTCTAGCTTTAACTAGAGGTAGAAAGTATGCAGTTGGAGGACCTAAAACAGTTGAAGTATTTGGAACAACGGTTCTTCCATTTTATCATCCTCAAATCTTTAGTACTTATGTCAAAGTTCCATTTAAACTTAGAGAAAAAAGAAACTTTGAATTAGATGTTTTGGGAGTGTTAAATGAAGAAGTAGCATCATTGCGAACAACTTCATCAAAATTCAAAAGATTGAAAATAGTTCAAAATACACTTAAAATTGTAAGATGGCTCGAGAAGAAAATAGGTATCTCAATTGTTCCAAAATCTTCATCACCAATTTTTATGTGGATGGATAAAGAAGGATCTTATTACAAATTCATTAACAAGCTACTTACAGATGAAAATAGTTTCATTTGGAACATAATGAACAAAGAAGTTGTTAGAAAACTTTTTGATGATCTTTTTAACAGGAAGAGTCATTTGGAACTATTTCTCTCTGCATTCATTGATTTAGAAATAATGATGAGATTATTCTACGGAATCCATAAACCAGAGAGATTTATTCTTGAAAGTGAAAATCTAGAGATGAGGATTGAACAAGAAACTCTCTTCGAAACTTATGATCTGAAGAAAGAAATCAATGATACTTTATGAGCGGATAAGGACAGAATACTTTTATAACCTTTCTACAGTCATTTTATCGGATGTAATGAGTGAATCTGACCTATCCCTCAAATCTGTTTATGAAGAATTTCTAAAGTTTGAAGATGAGTATTCTCTCTTCAACGCCAAAATAGATGGAGTTTTCTTTTGGGAAAGGGTTAGATTTGCAGTTTTTAGAGCAATTACAGTCAAATTAGCGGAAGGGAAAATAAAACGAAAAAGAAGAATAGAAAGGAAAAAAGGGAAAAAATTTGTTTTTTATTTGAGGAAAATACGCAACTATCTCAAGGTTTTCTTCCAATTCAATCTTAATCCGTTATTAGCTAAAAAACAAGCAATACTTGTTTTGAGTAGTTCTAGAAGGAAGTTGAAAGAAAATGGTAAATGGTGGGATATCTATACTGATCACATCATCAACAGAATGATTTACTCTTCAATTTCTATTGAAGGTGATTTTGAGTTTAATTTCAGAACCCCTGCTGAAACTAAAAATCTAAGATATTTCACATACATAGATTTGATGGTTGATTTAAAGAGATATCTCAAAATAGCTAAGGTAACTCTAACAGATGAAGAAATTATTTACTTGAGGAAAATATCTCAAGCATTTAACTCTAGATTCAAAAGATCCATAGATTTGGTGGAAATTGTCCATAATAATCTAGTTGTAAGAAAAAGAAGCCTTCCTTACTATCGAAAAATTTTGAAAAAGGTGCAACCTCAACTGATTCTTATAGTGTGTAGTTATGGTAAAGAGAATTTCATCGAAGCATGCAAAGAAAAGGAAATTCCTGTTGTAGAGATACAACATGGCGTTGTAACCAGATATCATGTAGGTTATTCCTTTGAAGAATATAGAACAAAGAAAACCTTCCCAGATTATATCTTTGCATTCGGAGATTACTGGAAAGAGAACATTACTTATCCAATTGAACAAGATAAAATATTTAGTGTTGGGTTTCCAGATCTTGAAATTTCAAGGAAAAAATATGAAGGAATAGAAAAGAAGAAGCAAATTGTATTCATTTCTCAACCATGGATTGGGATACATCTTTCTAAGGTTGCAGTTGAATTAAACAAAGTGGAAAATCTAGACTATAATGTCATTTACAAGTTACATCCTAATGAGGTAAATACCTGGAAGGAAGAATTTCCATGGTTACTTAAATCAGGAATCGAAGTTGTAGACCATGAAGGAAAAGGTTTGTATGAGCTGTTTGCAGAATCAGAAATACAAGTCGGTGTTAACTCCACTGCTCTATTTGAAGGACTTTTCTTTGGTGTAAAAACCTTGCTTTTTGATTATTTTGGAATCGATTACATGGAAGATCTACTAAAGTCCAAAGTAGCAGAAAAATTCTCAGATGTAGATGATTTAGTTAAGAAAATAAAGAAAATAAAAGAAATTGAATTTGATACAGAATACTTCTTTAGGAGCAATTCACTAAAGAATGTTGTTACAAGGCTGAAAAAGATGATTGAAGATAAAGAATAGGCTATTTTTAAGTACATGCAGTAGGTTTAAAAACAAGTTCTTCAAGTCAAGTTGATGGATATCGTTCTTCAACTAGTGTTGATAGGACTGTTAGCACTAGGAGTTGCAATATTAGGGAATATAGGGGGTTTTGGAGGGGGTGTAATATTGGTTCCATCTTTAATACTTATTTTTTCAATAGATACAAAAACTGCTGTAGGAACGGTTCTTGCAGCACTTTGTCTTCCAGCATTGGTTGGTACTATTGGAGCAGCTAGAAGAAAGGAAGTAGACTTCAAGTTTGGAATTCTTTTTGCAATACCTTCTTCAGCTGGAACAATTTCAGGTGTATTTGTTGTCCATTTTTTGACTGATCAAACAGTCTTAATTATCATGGGAGTTCTCGCATTCATTCTCAGTCTTTTGATGTTATATCATTCAATTAAAGACAAAAGGGCTGATACTGAAGAAAATGAAAAAACTGAAAGTATTGAACGAAAATCCTTTTGGAAAAAAATAACAAAAATGAAACCTCTAATGAAAATTCAAAATGGTGAGAAATCTTATGATATAAGTGTGTCTCTAATTTTTTTTAGTGGTGTCTTCTTTGGCTTGTTGTCAGGTTTACTTGGAATAAGTGGAGGGTGGATACAAACTCCCTTTATGATTTTAGCATTCGGTCTTCCACCACTATTGGCATCTGGTACTTCTCTATTTATAATTGTTATCAAAGCGTTAGTAGGGGGGATCACACATATGTCCTTGGGTAATATAGACTGGAGACTTTTAGCTATGTTAACGGTTACAATGTTTTTTGGTGCTATGATTGGAAATTTCTTAAAGGGTAAAATGAAAGGAAAACAAGTTTCTTGGATACTTGGAATAACGTTACTTACCATTACGATATTTATATTTGTATCAATATTAGTTTAGAAAAGATGCTCTACAAAAGAGCTTGAGATTTTAGAAAGCTAAGTATGTTTTAACTAATACGAATATTCCTAGAAGGATTGTAACAGATCCTATTAGAGGTTGAAATTTTTTTATAGGTAAATATTTCACAGTCAATACAGCTAATGGAACTGAAGCAAGAGCTCCAACGAGAAGAGCTAAGACAAACCACCCAAAATTTGGTGAAAGTGTAGTACCATTAGCCGTAAAATAGATGATTAGAGCTGCAACACAAACAACCCCTTCAGAAAGAGAAGTAGAAGCTACTGCCTTACGAGGATCTCTGTCAACAATAATTTGACCAGAGCTAATTAAGGGCCCGTATCCCCCACCACTTAATCCTTTATTAAAAGCTGCTAAAAGTCCTATTCCTGATATTTTCCACCATGAGAATTTCCATTTTAACTTCATAAAAACTAACAAACCTACAATTATAACTAAAACACCAACATAAGTTTTTATGATGGTTGCATTAATAGTGATTGCTAAAAATGCAGCAGCAATACCTCCAACTATACCACTTAACCCTAAGATACCTGAAATCTTGAAATCTTTAGAAATTTCGATTCTCCTCTCCCTTTTATTCTTAATATTCTCTTTAGCTGTATCTAAAACTACACCTCCATCTGTAAGACTTTCTTTAGATTCAACTTTGTTTTTAGATCTAACTCGAATATGAAAATCTACATTTCCAACATAGTGATGTAGAGCTGCAGAACCGAAACCTGTCCAAATCTCTGTGAAAAGAACAGCAGGTACAATAAGAGCAAGGTCTACGTTAAATGATAGAAGAACAGGAACGAGAATGGTACCATATCCACCCCCCAAAGCAGAGTCAACATATTCACAAACTAGTGCAAGTACTGCAAAAAGAACATAGAATCCAAAAGTAAAAGAAACTAAATCTGCCATCTAAGTTCAACTCATAAAGGAGGAATATTGCTTATGTTTTTAAGTTTGGTGTAAAACCAATGCCCTTGGAAGTCTAAATATGTTATATTGGCTACAATATGTGTGATATGTGTGTTATACATGTATATCTCACACTTACGTATGGCATGGATATGTTGGTTTAATACCAAAATCTTATATGCGCTAATTCGTACATTTGCACATGACCCAGATAGACATTGATGAAGTAGTTTACGTAACAGAGACTTCAATTACAATAAGAGAAAGCAGGAGAAGAACTACAGTTCCTAAGGAAATAGTTGATGAATTAGGTTTAAAAAATGGTGATAAACTTAGATGGATACTATTTGAAGATGGGAAAATAATGATGACACAAGTGAAACGAAAAGGAGTTTCAAAATAATTACATCTCTGTCTATGATTAATTCAGTAGGTATGCAGATCTTTCTAAGTTTGAGAGAATCTTAATCCTAATGAAGAGGAAAATAGTTAGAAGGGTGAAACAGACGAGTAGATATGAAACAATAAATCTTTGGGAAAGCATTCATGATATTATAGTAGAATGGATTGATTCAGTCATTCTTGAGGGATGGAGCTTGTATAGAGGAAGAGAAAAATTAATGTCAATTTCTCAAGATTTGACAAATAGAATAGCTTTGATTTTTCATGAAGATTTTGAAATTGAAGAAGAGAAAATTCAACGATTAATGGAAAAATTTCAACCAACAATATTCCATTGGATAGATAATATCCTATTAACTAGCTGGGGGTTTTATCAGGATCCACAAAAATATAGGGATTTTTCAAATTACATCTCTGGAGATCTAGTGAAACTATACATAGATGAAGAGAAAAATGAAAAAAGAAAGTGAAGTTAGATTAAAGAGGATCAAATATTTTAATTGGTTTAATATAACCTAATTCTTCCATTTTATCTAGAACTTTCTGGACACTCTCTTCAACAGTTTCATCATCTGTATTGCAAATAACTTCAGGAGCTTGAGGTTCTTCATAAGGATCGTCGATTCCAGTAAAACCTTTGATCTCACCAGCTCGGGCCTTAGCATATAAACCCTTAAGGTCTCGTTCTTCACAAGCTTCCAAAGAAGCATTGACATAGACCTCCATGAAATCACCTATACGCTGTCGAATTTCTTCACGAACAGAGACGTAGGGTGCGATATTAGCCATCATGGCGATGACGCCGTTTCTACTCATTAGATGACATACAAATCCAACTCTTCTAATATTTTCATCTCTATCTTCTTTACTGAAACCTAAACCTTTGCTAAGATTCTGACGAACAATATCTGCATCAAGTCTCTCAACTTTATATCCTCGTTTCTTTAACTCTTCAGCAAGAGCTTTGGAGATGGTTGTTTTACCAGAACCTGATAAGCCAGTAAAGAGCATTGAAACACCCTTCTGTTGAATCTGTCGTCTATTGCCGTTTACAGAATCAATAAGAATCATTGCTACTTCGGGACGAGTAAACTCTCTTGGAAGCATTTCATTGTTCTGTAACATTTCTCTAACTTTAGTACCTGAAAGAAAAACATGTGCTTCTTTTGAATGAGGACAAGTTCTCTGAGTTACCATCTGCTCACATAATTTACAGTAAAAGGCATGTTCAAACTTCATTGGAGTAATTAACAATTCAACTTTAGCAAATTGATCGAATATTAGTTGAGCATCATATGTTCCATAGTACTTTCCAACACCTGCATGATCTCTTCCAATAATCATGTGACTACATCCATAGTTCTGACGACTTATTGCATGAAGAACAGCTTCTTTTGGACCAGCATAACGCATATTAGCTGGATAAACACCTAAGAACACACTGTCTTTAGGATAATAATTGTTCAAAATAACATTGTATGTTTCCATTCTCACATGAGACGGAATATCGTCACTTTTAGTTGCTCCAACAAGAGGGTTGACAAACAGACCATCAACATATTCCATTGCTACTTTTTGCAGATGTTCATGTGCTCGATGAATAGGATTTCTTGTTTGGAAAGCAACAACTGTTTTCCATCCTTTTTCTGTGAAGACCTTTCTAGTCATTTTTGGTGTGAATCTATACTCAAAGAATTCTGTATGAGGAATATCTGCAAAGACTTGAATGTCTCCACCAAGATAGACAGGACCACCATCATAGAGAGCTACTACACCAGGATGAGCTTTATCGTCAGTACCATAAACTTTTCTAGATTCTTCAGCTTTATCTGGTCGATATATGCTAGAAATTCTCAAGATTGCTAAATGAGAATCTTCTTTAGTCAAAGAGATTTCAGATCCTTCTTTAAGCTGTGTAGCAAAATCCTCTGTAACTTGTAAAGTTATTGGGATGGGCCAGATGAGACCTGTCGAGAGTCTCATACTCTTCAAAATACTTTCATAATTAGCTTCAACAGCAAAACCAGTTAATGGAGAGTATACTCCTGTTGCTATGCATTCTAAGTCTGCAAGACCACGTTCATCCAATTCCCATTTTGGTATTGTTTTAGCTTTTTCGACAAGGTCATAACGTTTTACCTCATCGGTAATCATCAAATCAATTAATGTTCCACCATGAGGTGCAATTAATCCGTTGTTTTCCACCATTTCAATTCCTCGAGTTTTCTATTAAATTAAATATTTTTTCTGAAGCCACACTAGATGTGCCCACGATTGAATTTACAAGGGTTTTTTCTTGGTTGTATTTAAAACCTTGACCATACTGGTCAGAAACCTTTCCACCTGCTTCCTCAATCAACAAATGACCTGCTGCGATATCCCATTCGTTTTTTGGGCCAAGACTGAAAGTACCATCAGCTTCCCCAGCTGCAACCAATGCAAGTTTGTAGGCTATTGATCCTGTAGGGATAACCTCTGCAAATTCTTTAAATTGCTCCCATTCTCCGCGTTTTGTTTCTGATCTACTTGCTAATAAAACAGGCTTATCAGAAGGATTTTCTGCAACTGTTATTGGTTCTCCATTAAGAAAAGCTCCCATACCTTTGATAGCAGTATACAGTTCATCTCTTAATGGATTCAAAACAAGACCGACCACTGGTTCACCATTCTTAACTAAAGCAACTGATATTGCATATTCAGGAATGCCTTCAACAAATTCTTTAGTTCCATCAATGGGATCAACAATCCAGACAAAATCCTTAGTTAGTCTTTCCGGATTATCCCTGGTTTCTTCAGATAACCAGCCTATTTCTGGAAAAGCTTCAAAGAGTTTTTCTTGCAAGATAGCGTTTACAGTTAAATCACCGGTTGTAACTGGATCATCATTAGCTTTGAATGATTTCTCGAAACCATTCTCTACTATTTCAAGTAGAGCTTTACTAGCATCTTTTGCAGCTTCACAAAGGACTTCAAATGCTTGTTTTAACTCTATGTTCACAGTTACCACTTCTAGCACACATCCCCCATGAACGAGTATATTTAAAATGTTCCATAGAACGTTGTAGAATCTAGATATTCTCTAAAATTGAGTAACTAAGGAGTTCCTTTTTTTGTTCCTGTTTTTCCTTCTGTTTGAAGTAAAATTCTTCTAGTCTTTTTTCCTCTTTCGTTGATAATTTTAGTATAGGAATCTTAAGTAAAAAGTCTATATCTATCTGAGCTAAAGATCGACCCTTCTCCAAGCTTAAAATGCTATAGACTCTGTTAAACTCTGGAGAGTTGAGAATAACAGCTAATGCAAAAAGATTTGTCTGTTCATTTTTCGGAGAAACTGAGTGACAATTGTTGAGATGATAATAGCCAGTTGTATCAACAGCTGTTTTGATATGATATCCTGTCTGTCTCATGATAATCTTAGGATTTTCAACAATTTCAGGATTAAAACCTCCAGACCATAAAATGGATGGATCTATATTTAACCAGTGTTTTCTGTATTCTAGATGGAATGGTTTCACTTGATTACCTGAAATGATTCCTCGCTTCCAAGTATCGGATTCTTTTCTGTTACTGATGATTTTCTTCTGACCAATCTTACTTCTAACACCTGTATGAACTGTAACTACATCTTCGATTTTTTGAAGACATTTTCCTTTCCAATCTTCTACAAACCCTTTATCTTGTTTATTAAAATACAAATGAAAACGGTTATGGTCTGTTGAGTGAAAATCTGTCTGGAAATTACCGAATTCCTCCCATTTTTCTCTAATGAAATCTTCTTGGGAAGAAATCCATCTTACTGGAAACGATTTATCACTACTTACGGTAGTTTTCTTATCTGTTTTCTTGAGAAAAGATATAGTAGGACGACCTACTGTTACCCCTTTAAATGGTTCAAATCCGAGTAAAGAAATATCTAGTATCTCAGAGTTAGAAAGAATATGTGATCTGATTTTAGAATAATAACGACCTAAAAGGTGAGAATCGGGAGTGATAATACCAAGAATCCCATTATCATTAAGTAACTCTAAAGATCTTTCAATAAATATTGGATAGAGACTAAGTTTGTATTCAGCAGAGTGGAAGTTTTTTCGTAAATATTGCTTGAATTTGGGATGGTATTTTTGAGCCTCTCTTAAACCGTAGGACATGTAAGGAGGATTAGAAACAATTATGTCAAAATGAAGAGAATCTTTTTTATCGAAGAATTTGACAGGTTTGAAAGCAACTTTCGATGAATCATTATTTATTGTACTCTTCAAGAGGGAGTTACCAAGACAGAAGTTCTCTTCTAGATTGGGTAAATCATGGTCGGGAAGAAAAAGGGACGAAAAGAGGAAGACTCGAAGTTTGCTTATAAATAATGCAAAAGGATCTAAATCAAAGCCATAGAGATTAGTGGATAGAAAATCGTGTAGTAAGTCACGTTTATCTTCAGTTAAAGGTTTTAACTTTTCTAGTACTTGATACAATAGAGAAATAAGTAAATTCCCCGTTCCAACGGCAAGATCAGCAAGTTTCATTTCAAGTAGTTCATTAACTAAAGATGCTCCTGAGAGAGTATCAGTAAAATGAGCTAAGGAAGTCATAGCAATAAATCGAGATATGTAAGAAGGAGTAAAGAACTGGCCAATTTGCTTACTGATATCAGGAGATTTATCAAAGAATGAAAGGTGAAAGGGAGTAAGAAGTTTAGATGAAAGAGTTTCGTCTAGAGAATAGTTTTTTTTGGAAACATCAGTTTGAGCATCAGTCAGATAGGTGTCTTCTAAACTTGGAATTGTTTTAAGACAGAAAGAAAACAATTGTTCAGAATGATTGGATGCTTGTATAAGCCCTGCAAGAATTGCAGACCATCCTTTAGATGAAGTACCATATTTCTGTAAAGAGTTTAGATAAGGATCTGCAATTCTCAATGAAAAACAAGAAGCAAAAGAAAATAAAAGTCTTCTCCTATGCTAGAAAATTAAAAATACACCGCAGCAAAAAAAGGGAGGAAAATCTTACCACGTAAAAAAATATTTGTGTGGTAAGATTCTTTGTTTTGTTTTGCGCGTTGAAAAAAAAAGCAGATGCAGTCCCACGTATTTTCACTACTTTTAAACATACTTTCACTTTCAAAAAGAACTCTGAAAACATTAGTGTCGGAGGGAAGAAGAGCAAAGAGAATCACTTACAATAGTTTCAATCATGCCTCTCTTAATACCTTAAATATGCGAATCAGCAAAGTCTACTTGAAAGCAATGTCTGGTACAGTTTTACACGAACAAGAACATGCGTGTCCTGAATGCAATGGTATAGAGTTCATTTCTGACACACAAAGAGGAGATGTAATTTGTCGTAACTGTTCAATAATAGTTGACAAAGTTATTGAGGGAACTCACTTCCTTGACAGAGGCGACGGACCTGATAGTAGGATGGGATCTCCTGAATCTAGAAGGAATACTGTCTCAACTTCATTTAGAGTATACGACGCTAACGCAGATATGAGAGATAAATTTAGAAGGCTTTACAATGCAGCCAATTCTAGCTACGACGCTGTCGAAGAGAACAAAGGACGTATCTTATCAATCTTAACTCGTCTAGGTTTTTCCGAGCATGCTAGAAACGATTTGATGTTTGAGCTCAAGAAAATCTATGCAGCTGAGAAGAGAAAAGGCAACAAAGTAACTAACATTTTCCTAGTTTGTACTGCTCTGACTATCAAACATATGAAAAATCGTGGAATGGCTTGTTCAATAAATGATATAGTTAGTATTTTCAAAGAGTCAGGGACCAAACTTAGTTCTAAGGCAGTCAGGGACTACATAATAGAGTCAGGTATGTCGTACAAAAACAGTTCTGCTGAATCTTTCATTCCTAAATATTTAGCTCTGCTAAAATCTAATGATGTTCTTAGACAGAGGTTAGAAAATATTGATCCTAACGATGAACTAGCTTATGAGAAACTTATCACTTCCATCGAAACAATCGCTACTAAGCTCAGCCAAATTAAAGTAAATGGACGTAAGCCTAGTGTATTTTCAGTTAGTTGTTTATACATAGCCACCAATTTAGTGGGCGCACGATACTTGGGAGAACAATTGATCTCTAAAGAAGAAATTTCTCGCTTCCTTAGTATTCCTTCAACTACTCTTAGAGAGCACTGCAGGTATCTTATGAACCATTTACAGCTCAATTTATGATTATTTTCCATCTTTTTCCTTTTTTCCCTTTTTTTTGCATTTTACTATCAATATATTTTTAGAGTAAAATTTTCATTAAGTTATTGTAGATAAGTAGATTTGAATCACCATGATATCTAAAGGCGAACAAAAACGGTTTCTTAAGTTGCTCAAATCTAAGCATGTAATTGAACGCTTAGATTCTCTTCATGATATGAAGAAGTTGGACTTAGGAGCTTCCTTTGCATATTCTGCCCTTGTTGATCTTGTCAAAAAGGATCCTGACGATTTAGTTCGCATAAATGCTCTTGATATTTTAGCCGTTTTAGCTGGGGAATCACAAGAAGCCTTAGCTGTGATTCAAGAAGCTGCTCTTTCTGATACAATAGGAGTCAAGAAAAAAGCTGAACGCTTACTGATCAAAATTAAAGATGTTTTTGAAGATATTTTAGAACCTGAAGATGAACCTCAACCTCTAACCGATGAACTGTTCGAGAAAGTAGAGACTACAGTTGAATCTGAAGGAGAAATACCCACTCCAGTAATTCCCGCTCCAGCTGTTCCAACTCCTGCTCCTACCTCTATTAGTTTTGACCATACTGAAGAACTTAGTGAAGAATTTGGTACCGGAGAAACTGATGATTCAGGTATTTATGTTGCTCAACCTCCTCCTATGGCCCCAGGAGCCGTTTTTGGCGCACCTTCAGGAAGCATCCCTATGGCCCCAGGAATGAAGGAACCATCTGAACTGGAGGAAACAGCTGAAGCAGCATTACAGTCAGCTAAAGATGTAGAACTAGAAGATTTATCTGAAGCCCCTATCCCTTCAACTTATAAGAATCTCCAAATTCTTATTGACAATATCAAAGAAGAGGAAGACCAAGAAATTATCTCCTATGCTGTATCTATGATTGAAGAGACTCTTAATTTTCTTACCAACCACCTCATGGAGACAATAGGTGTTGAAGAGGAAATGGATTGGAAGAAATTCATGGAATATAAGTTCGAATCTGAAGAGATAATATTCATGGAGAAGATACTTGTCTTAGTTGCTGGAGGTATTGAATCAGAAAAACTTGCCTTTGAAGATTTAGATATCCTCAATGTTCTAGGTTCTCTTGCTCAGAAACTAGAGATGATTGAAGAGACTATTGTATTTTATCAGGCTGTAGTTAAAATTGATTCAAAGAATGTTGTTTCTATGTATAATCTGGGTCTTCTTTACGCCAAAATAGGCAAATTTGATGAAGCTATTCAACAGCTTAAACCTATTCTGCAGTACGATGAGAGCCATCTTGCTACCATAATCAAATTAGGTGATATGTTTTTCCATGGTAAAAATGATCTTGATTCAGCTATTGAATACTATCGACGAGCTTTCGATCTCCAACCAGATGATTGTCAAACAGGTCTCAAGCTTGCATCTGTTCTAAGTAAAAAAGAATCATTCGAAGAAGCAACACACATTATTTTTACTCTCTTGAAAGATAATAATGAAGACCCTGATTTATGGTTAAATTATGCAGTATTACTCGTTAAACAAGTCAAATTTGATGGAGCTTTAGAAGCTTACAACAAAGCTCTGAATCTCGCTCCAGAAGACTGGAACTTTAGAGAAAAAGCTGAAAGCGAAAAAGAGAGAGTAGAACAGATAGTTAATGCACCAAAGTATACAGAAATCGATGATGAAAATCTCAAAGCTATGGTTGGAGAAGATAAGAAAATCAATTTGATAAAATTATTCATATTTGCTCAAGATCCGCTTGAAGATGAAGTGTTTATGGCTATCTTTGACTGGTTTAAAACAAGTAAACAAAAATACCAAGTAGCTGAAGGAATTATGCCAAAGTATGGCAGTATAATGAACCCTGAAGAGTTCCCACTTGACCCATTAAGAGCAAAATCTTTTGCAGAAGTAGTCTGGGGAGAACAGTTTGAATCAAAACTATCATTGGCAACATTCTATCATGAATTATATGATCTGGATACTTATGGTAAAATCATCTTCTTTATGGAAGCAGAAAATTAAGATTTAATTTGTTTTAGCCTTATTTTTTGTTACTCCCATATTTTTGAAGTAATTTCTTGCTATATTTAACAAGAATTGTATATCTTCTCTTGTTATTAGCTTGAACACTAGAACAGCTATTGCGAAAATAATAGTAGCTATACCAAACGAGATCAAGATGTTTAGATTATTGTTAAGGAAAGTAAATGCTAGATAGTAAAGTATAGTTCCTATACCAGCTGAAAATACCATCAATATCACGAGAATTAACGAGGTTTTCTTTGGATATTCTACTTTGAAATATCTTTGAGAAACAATTGCTAACCCAAGGAAATAAATACCTCTTCGAACCAAATAAGCTGCTCCTAAAGCTAATAATCCATCATAGGGGATAATTAAGAAAACTGTTAGAATATATTAAACAGTTTCTTTCGTTAAATCCCTATATTACACACATATCTGATGGAAAACTAGACAGTGTTGTAGATCAGCACCATAGCATTGGTTCTGGAGAATATCCGCTAGAGGAAATTATGAAACTTCTTCAAGTAAATCAACTAATTTCAATCGAAACTCCAAAACATGATTTTGTGAATTTATCTTCGGATATTAAGGATTTAAAAATACTAAAAGAAATAGAAAAAAAATTAGGATGAAAAGCTATTTCTTTAGTTTCTTCTGAATGATATAAAGTGGAATTAAAGGAATTAGAACTAAGAAGAAGCTACTTCGTTCTGGAGTGGCCCTAATTTCAATAAGAACTATATCAACAGCTTGATTTCCAAAATAATCAAATAAAAGCAAGGTAACTGTAAGATTTTGAGGAGAAATATCATTCCAGTCAAACTCAATTGAGGTCTCATACCATTCTTCTGTTTCGATTTCAACAGAATTAACTAAAATAATATAACTCCATGGAGTTGCATCTGAAACACTCCAAACAAAAGATATTTCTGTCTCATTATCATAAATCCAAAAATCTTCAGGTCCATCTATAACTGGTTTATTAAAATCAGTTATAACTGTATAAAGATT
>JAAFKI010000195.1 GCA_021399345.1 Candidatus Heimdallarchaeota archaeon | reverse complement strand
TTCCTTCCATCTTCTTTGGGCTCAATGACTTTCGAGGTTAGGAAACCAATCATTTCGTTCCCTTTGAAACAATAATGTCTTGTTTCAGGATCGAAATCTGGTTTTGAGTAGATTTCCTTCAGTCTTTCAGCTTGAGTTTGGTGAGCAAATTGCCAGTTTTGTGCTACCTGATAGCCTACGCTAGCTTGTGCTCTCTCGAACCCCTGCTGATAATTTTTGAGGGAATACTCTTCCATAATAGCTTTTCCTCTCAAACATTTATAAGTATTTCTCACATGTTGAGATTACTTTCCCACAACTAAGAATAATCGTCTCCATAGTAGAGAACAAACCACAAAAATCTCGAAGTATTAAGTTAGAAGCAAGGTAAATAAAGAATTGAACATTAGAAACATATTTGTTAGATAAAATATATTTTCGTTAGCAATTTTACTTTTTAGATTGATAGAAATTATTTTAGTTCTTTGTAAAATCTAAAATGTCTTTAGAAATTATTTTACAAAGATTAAATTAAGGATTTATCATTTAAATGAAGTCATTATTAAATTAAAATGCTTTTATTTTGAAATTTAAATCATTTTAAAATATGAAAGTCAAAATTCAAATTTAATTAGACAAATAACTAAACATTTATTAGTGTCACTTGGAGTCCCTCTGACTCGCCACAGAGTTGTTATTTTATGAATACTAAGGTAAGTATTGAAAAGAAAACGCAGATTAGAGAGCGTTATGAGCAAGCTTTAGATAACTTCGTTAAGAAAGCAAAACAAGATCCTTATGTAATAGCAGTTATACTTGCGGGTAGTCTAGCCTATTATGATGTAGGTGAAGACTCAAACCTAGATATTCTAATAGTAGTCAAAGATGAAGCAGATTCTCCTAGAGGAAGAAGATTCACAGAGGATAATATTGAAATTGACGCATCTGTACTCAAACGAAATGATTTCAAGAGACTTGTAGAAGGCACAGCACAAGGGGGAATGTTTCATTCTTTCTTCTCAAAGGGTAAAATCCTTCATTCTACAGATGAGACTATTCAGGACTATATCAAAGACTCTAATTACTTTGGTAAGAAAGACCGAGAAGTACAATTACTCAACCATTATTCTTGGGCGTTCTACAACTTATATAAAACCAGAAAATTTCTCTATGTAATTGGGGATGTATATGGTAGTTATAGTTTCTATATGGAGATGGTTAGAACTCTAGCTAGAATAGAGGTTACATTGAGTCAAACGATACCACTTAGAGAAGTTATACAACAAGCTTTGAAACTCAATCCAGCTTTCTTTGAGCAAGTGTTCACTGAAGCAAGTGACATGAAGAAAACTGAAGAGAATATAACAAAGATGATACAAGCTTGTGAGGAGTATTTAGATGATCAAATGGAAATCGTCTACAAACCAGTCCTCGACTATCTTGCAGATGCACAAGAGTTTCGAACACATCAAGAGATATTAGATCATTTTTCTCGAACATCTGGACAAAGAGTTTTCATAAACTGCAGAGAGATTGTAAGAAGAGGATGGGTTCTTGAAACAGTTCTAGAAAAAAGACTAACGAATCGGAGTAAACCTTTGGTTGAAGAACCAGCGTATCTTTATGATTCCGAAGCAATGGGAGGAGAGGAATAATGTCCGAGAAAATAATAGTTGAAGGAGCAAGAGCGAACAATCTCAAAGATATTAACATTGAGATTCCAAGGAATAAACTAACAGTGGTTACTGGTGTTTCAGGTTCAGGTAAGAGCAGTTTAACCTTCGATGTAATCTTTAGTGAAGGGCAGAGAAAGTTGCTTGAATCTATGTCATCATTCTCGAGAAGTCGTATACCTATGATGCCTAAAGCAGATGTGATATCAATTAAGGGGTTGTCTCCTGTGATTGCTATTGGACAGTTGCGAAGTATGCACAATCCTAGATCAACTGTTGGATCTATGACTGAGATAGCAAACTATCTGAGACTTCTGTATGCAACTGTTGGAAAAACTCATTGTCCATA
>JAAFKI010000194.1 GCA_021399345.1 Candidatus Heimdallarchaeota archaeon | reverse complement strand
GATTAACAATATGTAATCCAGGTCCTGAAGCAGCTGGTATGCTCGAATCTCAAGTCTATAATAACGCCGGGAATGGTGTTGAGGTTAGAAACTGTTTGTACAATATTAATAGGTCTGATATATATAACAATCAAGGTTATGGATACGTTAATATGGGTACAGCACCAAGCTGGATAAATGGAACTTCTGATATCTACGAAAATATGTTTTCTGAGGTAATTGCAATTTATGATTGTTTCCCAGATTTTACAAGTGATATTTGGGGCAATCCGTCTGTAGTGGATGAAGAGTCGTCATCAGATTTAATGGATCAATATCTTTTAGCAGCACTTGGTCCTATATCCTCTCCAATTCATGTCGAAGAATTAATAGTATCAACTGAAGATACAACTCGCTTTTTCCCTAATTATTCTAGTTTCATTTTTGAAGAACCTAGTAACATTCAAGCAAATACATTATATAGAGAAGGGATGTCTCATATCGAAAATAAAGATTATGTACTTGCATATGATATAATGATATTGATAATCAATGATTATCCTGAAGCTGCAGTAGCCAAAAAAGCTCTATCATTACTTCCTTATTTGAATAAAGCTATAAATGGTAATTCTTATGCTTTGATAGCTTATATTGAACAAATTCAAAGTGCAAATTTAGAAGACAATAAAGTTGAGGCTATAGCTATTTCTTTAATGACTGTTAATGAGTATAATGAAGCTATTTCTCTTTTAGAAAGTATTATCGATAATCCACCGAATAACACTAAACAGCTACTTGCTGAACTTGACGAAGCATACTGTTACTATAAACTAGTATCTTCAGGTTATAGAAATTTACCTGAAATCTGCCATCATAAACCAACTAATTTAACAGATTATTTTAAGATCAGACAAAATATTCATGCACAATTACTCTATCAAGAAAGAGGTGATCATCAAAATACTATCCCCGAAGTTGTAACTTTACATCACAATTACCCCAATCCATTCAATCCAAATACAACTATTTCATTCTCGATACCTGATGCTGATAAGGTGAATATTTCTATCTTCAATATCAAGGGTCAACTTGTTAGAACTCTTGTAGATAAAAATTATGAACGAGGAATACATGAAGTTTTATGGAATGGGAGAGATGATTCAGGAAGATCTGTGAGTAGTGGTTTATATTTGTATAAATTAAAAGTTAATGGCAAATCAGAATCAGTGAAGAAGATGTTGCTGCTGAAATAGTGACATATGTCCCCTCAGGTATGATTATATTATAAATAAAGACCTGAGGAGTCATAATGAAAGCATTAAGAAATACACTAAGCAGAGCTGAATTAAAAAGCTATGAGGGAGAGTTTTTGTATGAGTTGATCAATTCCTACGAACTCTCTCCCAAATTGAGTGAGCAGATATTAATCTCAGCCAAAACCAGTCTTTTACGCACTAATGGGCTGCGAGAAGGACAAATTGTTGCAGTTGTAGTTGGCATGTATGAGAAGAGTGGTAAGCCTGTAGAAAAGATGAAAAAGAAGAAGGTAGTTCTTACTTTGAATAATGGTTTGGAAGATATGTCCGCATTGAGTCATTTTGGTAGAGCCGGATTGCGTCAGATAATAATCCAACGCATAACCGAGGAAGCAATAGAGCAAGGTGGAGTTCTTAGCCAGGAAGATTTAAGTTATTATTTGAATTGCAGCAAGCGAACAATCAAGCGTGATGTAAGGGCAATACGAAAGCGAGGAATACAAGTCACAACAAGAGGTGTTCTCCATAATATCGGAAGGGGACAAACTCATAAAGCTAAGATAATCAAACTTTATCTTGAGGATTATACCTATTCGGAGATAAAGAGAAAGATAGGACACAGCACAGGTTCCATCAAGCGCTATCTTGAAAGTTTCAGTAAAGTTTTAATAGCAAAACATTTTGGGATAAATAATTTATCAGAACTATCTTCCATAACTGGTTTATCCAAATATCTGATCAAACAGTATCTTAAAATAATATCTGATTCCCAATCTGATCCTGTAACGAGTAGTAATCTTTC
>JAAFKI010000025.1 GCA_021399345.1 Candidatus Heimdallarchaeota archaeon | reverse complement strand
GGATCACTATAGATGTTGATGGGTTATCAGCAGGCGTATATAATTATACAATCTGGATAAGTGACCAATCAGGGCAGACAAACGTAGATACAGTAATTGTAACTGTTGAAACTCTAGTAATCCCCGAACTGAATACTGAGATACTATTTCTAGCTGTGCCAATAAGTATAGGAGTAGTTATTTTGTTCAAAAGAAAACAAAGAATCTTCAAGTAGATTCTAAATTCTTTTTTCTATTTTTTCATTATACCTTAGATATGAAAGACAATCTCATCTGAGAATGATGCCATAGAAATTCTAGAAGTTAAAGGATTAGAGATATTTGAAACCTCATTTATATTGTTGCCTTGTTTGTTGCTAATCCCTATTCTTATACTGTTTAAGAAAATACCAAGGAGTAAAAGGAAATAACAAACAAGGTAGGCTAATGCAAGAAATTATCAACTAGTTAAGAAGATTTCTTTCAAATATACCGGATGGAAATATTTCAGGAAAATAATGAAATATTTGAAGAGAAAAGCAAAGTAAATTCTTATTAGAATGAAGTTCATGGTATTCCAAGTTCTCTACAATAGTTCCTAAAACTTATTTTTAGGTTATTTGCAGTTTTTTCAAGAACAATTGGCTATAAATTGATTAATCAGCTAGTATAATTTGAATCGTAGTAACTAAACTTGAAAGTTTTGTTTTGATAGTTTCCCAAACAAGTTTATAATCAACACCAAAATAAGCATGAATCAGTCTATCTCTCATCCCTGCTATATCCTTCCAAGGCACATTGAAATGCTTCACTTTGATTTCATCTGGTATATTTTTAATGGCTTCACCAATTATTTCTAATTTTCTGATTACAGCGCTAGAGGTTTTGTCGTCATCTTTAAAACTTTCAAAATCCATATCTCCAATGAAGTCGGCTATTGCGTCGATTGCGACTAAAATGTCTTTTAAAAAGATTGTATGATCTCTTATCATATCCTTACTACCTCATTGTATATAGCTTCTTTTAATTCTTCTCTAACAGCTCTTTCTGAGACTATGTCAACTTTGAGTTGTAAGACATCTTCAAGGAAATTGGCTAATCCTGCTAAATCAAACAATGATGCACCCTCAAAGAATCTAACCAACAAATCAACATCACTAGACTGGTTTTGCTCAGCTCTAGAATAAGAACCAAAAATACCTATAATCTCTGCTTTATACTTAGATCTAAAGAATTCTTTGTGTTTCTTTATTTCTGAAATAATTGGTTCTAGCTCTCGTTGCATAGATTATAAATTATGATAACCATATATAAATATCAAGTTAAAAAGAAAAATTCACTTATTTTCTAGAAAAATCAATAATTGAAGCGTTCTGGCATCTTATAAGAAGATAGTTGGTCCTATTCTTGAGGCTTGTAATTAAGATAAACGCCAATAACACCTTCTTGGAAGATATATCTAAGTGACAAGAACAAGGGTTATTGGAAAGTCCTACTTCTAATTTCATATAATCTTATTACATATCAAAAAAAAGAATTAGATAGTTAGAG
>JAAFKI010000193.1 GCA_021399345.1 Candidatus Heimdallarchaeota archaeon | reverse complement strand
GTCTCTACTTGACAATGCCAAACCATTACTTTGTTCTGACCCCAACAAGTCTTTTCACTTCTGTAGATTCTGTCACTAAACGTAAACCACCAGAAAACCCCTAAGATAGAATCACATCCGAGTCTTAAAAATATTTGCAGATAGGTAAAAAAGAAGCTAGGGGATTTATGTCAATATCTAGAAGAAATATCCGCGATTGAAGATAGAGGGCATTTAATTAGTGTTTTCATGCAAAATACTTTTAATTTTTGAATGAGTGGTTATACTATTAGTGACGAATAGTGAGGTTAAAGCACTTAATCTGTATCTTTGTTATTTTTTCCTTTTTCTGTGCTTCTATTAACATGACAGAGAGTATAATTTACTCAAACTGCAACACAATAACAGAGACAGTCTCCTCTAACAGCTTAATTATTCATGATCAGATTAAAATTACTAACGACGAGAATTTTACAGATTATAGCTTACCTGGGAATGGAACAGTTACTTCACCTTTCATCATTGAGAACTTCAATATAACTACTCCAAACGGGAGAGCGATTATTGTTGAAGATACAACAAAATATTTTGTGATAAAAAATTGTTATTTAGTTACTAGTGTATATGGTATTTATATTTCCAACACTACCCAAGGAACTGTACTCATTGAAAATAATATCTGTATGAATAACAGCTTGACAGGTATTTACATAGAATATGCACCACAATCAATCGTTGCAAATAATACCTGCACAGATAATATACAATCGGGAATCTATCTATGGGCTTCCCCTTTTTCAACTTTAATGGAAAATTTCTGTTCAAATAATAATAAAGGCATTAACATATACGGTTCTCAAGGAACAGCAGTATTTGATAACTTATGCATGTATAACGTAAATGGTATCTGGCTACTTTTTTCTAATAGAACTAATTCATTCTTATACAACAATACTTGTATCGAGAATTCATCTACAGGAATACTAGTATTTCATGCCTATAACGTAGAAATAGTTGATAATATTTGTACCAATAACAACTATAGAGGAATTGATATTGGTTATTCATACGATATTTCTATTATAAACAACACGTGCGATTCTAATTCTGAACAAGGTCTGCACGTATTGTATTCCAACCGTTCAAAAATAATTCAGAATGCTTGTAGCAACAGTAAATATGGAATATATTTGATATGTTCGGGGTTTGCTGACCTGATTGATAATTTGTGTTCCAATAACATAGATTCTGGAATTTATTTAGAGATGTCTTTAAGGGGTGATATATTCAATAATACATGTAACAATAATGGATTATATGGGATCTATTTATATTCATCTGCTAAAGCAAATTTAAACTTCAATAATTGCTCTAAAAATCGATATGGAATCGAAGTTCTAGATTCACCCAAAGCAGTGATCATAAACAACACATACATACAGAATGAAAGAGGTATTCAAGTAGACTTCTCTGAATATTATTGGATAACCCATAATCTTTTTCAAGAAAATGAAGGATATGGACTTGCTTTAAGATTATTTTCCGACCACAATATAATTCATCATAACGTCTTTGTGAACAACAATCAGGGGGGAACATCTCAAGCTTATGATGATTGCACAAACAATACCTGGTATGAGGAGGAGACAAAAGAAGGAAATCAATGGATAGATTGGGATAGTGGAAAAGCTTATCCTATTGATGGTGCAGCTGGTTCAGAGGATCTTTATCCATTGAACGAAAATATGGAAAAAATAAGTTATGATTTCTTGTTCATAGTACCATTCATTTTAATAATTTTACTTAAGAAAAGCAAGAAGAAAAGAAAGGAGAGATAGAGAGATTGAAAGAAGAAAGAAGATTAAGAAAAGAGAAAGAAGATAAAGAAGAACTAGTGAGTACTAGTTCGATTTGGAATCTTTTCTACGAGTTCTAGTAACTACGAAAAGGAAAATATAGGTACTAAATATCAAACTTGTAAAAACAACAAGTCCTTGCAATGATGCAGTTGTAGTTTCTGTTTCTGTTTCAGTTCCTTGTTCAAAAGTT
Source organism: Candidatus Heimdallarchaeota archaeon (assembly GCA_021399345.1). Lineage (GTDB taxonomy): Archaea > Asgardarchaeota > Heimdallarchaeia > Heimdallarchaeales > Heimdallarchaeaceae > UBA460. Next base: position 781 of record JAAFKI010000193.1, on the reverse strand, counting down.
GTTGATCTATAGAAGATATCCCAGTCTGTTCCACTATCATTATAATTATTTTCATTCATCCATACAATATGAGCATTGCCAGAAGAATCAACAGCAAGAGAAGGATAAAGAGAAAGTATACTGTCTGTAGTAACAACCTCAGTAGAAGTCCAGGAAGAGGTAGAAGCAAACCTTTTTTTATAGACGATATCTTGATCAGTTCCACTTCCAGAATAATCATCATAAGTCTCAAAAACTACATGGACATTGCCAGAAGAATCAACAGCAAGAGAAGGATCAGTAGCAGAATGTGTAATTTTAGGAGTAACAACCTCAAAAGTAGTCCAGGAAGAGGTAGAAGCGTTCCACAGCTTGTAGAAAATTCCAGCTAAAAGAGTCCAATCAGTCCACACTACATGGACATTATCAAAAGAATCAACAGCAAGAGAAGAATCAGCAGAATTTTCTGTGCTTTCTGTAGACACAACTTCAATAGTAGTCCAGGAAGAGGTAGAAGCGTTCCACAACTTGTAGAAGATATCACGATCAGATCCGCTATAACCATAATCAAATAGATCAGCCCACACTACATGGACATTATCAAAAGAATCAACAGCAAGAGAAGGATAATCAGAAGCACTTGTACTTGCGGTTGAAACAACCTCAGTAGTAATCCAGGAAGAGGTAGAAGCGTTCCACAGCTTGTAGAAGATATCACAATCAGATCCACTTCCAGTATAATCAGTAAAATCCTCCCACACTACATGGACATTATCAAAAGAATCAACAGCAAGAGAAGGAT
>JAAFKI010000192.1 GCA_021399345.1 Candidatus Heimdallarchaeota archaeon | reverse complement strand
TTTATTTATTAATATTCTTCAATAAATATAGATTCATAATGATAAATATAGCTGCTCAATAATAATAATAAATAAACTGCAATTAGTATAGAGATATACAACAATAATACCCTATTTTGTTGCTAGATTGTTCTAGAGTTTTTTGTGTAAAATATTTATAATTAAGGGCTTTCTTTTCTTTACTTTTCTAAACTCTCTCCAATGACTTTATTGATTTTTCATGTTCTTTATCAAGTTTAATCCAACTGTTTGATTCTTCATCAAAAAAATCGAAACCTTGAGCTAGATTTACTTCTGGATTTTTAGGCCAAAATTGTATGAACAATGATAGGGTTAAAGTTTTTATTGAATGAAGGGCATTTAGAAATCCCCTTACCTCAGTTATAGGTGTTTCAATAACAAAAACAATTCTTCCAGTTTTCTCAAATGCAATCGTTAGAGGATATGGGATTTTCGATAGAAGATAGAAGATTTTTTGCATATCTTTTCCTGCTTTAATAGAGACCATAATTGGAGTCGAATTTTCAAAAGGATAAAAACCAGTTCTGTATCCTCGAATAATTCCTTTTTGTTCCATTACCTTAATTCTTCTACTAATTTGTGATTCAGATAAATCCATTATCTCTCCTAATTTTTTGAAAGTAAGAGAATCATCCTGATAAAGATTTCTTAAAATCTGTATATCTGTATAGTCATAAGTTATTTTCTCTGGTTTAGTATCAAATTTTATTTGTAGCTCTTTTCCACTTTTTAACTCGGTATGTAACTCTTCTTCCCAAATACTCCAATCCCAAGTCCAGAATCCTTCTTCATTAAAATAGTCAAAATTCCAACTATAAGCCTTATAATCTACAAGGTCGAATGCAAAATAATCTTTAATTATCTTCTTCTTTTTCAGTAATTTGAATATTCTGTGTGGCTGATTTGCGGAATCTAAAGTATAGATTGTATGTATATAATAACCATTATACTTTCCATATGTAGGAATATACCAATCAATGGCAGAATTCTTATTCAGTATGCTGTAAAACCTATCTCTCAGTTTTGGATTCTCTTCCACGATGAAGAAGCTTTCACCTATTCCTAATTTTCTCTCATGAGTTATAGGTATCTTCCTTTGCAGAATTCCTTTCTCTTCAAGTTTGGAAATACGGTAACGAATAGTTCGTGGAGGGATTCTTTGGTTCATAGTACCCTCAGTTTCTAAAAGTTCACTAATTTGTTTAGTTGAAGGAGAATGATTATACTTGTTGAAGTGATCTTCGATCGAGCGTATAATTTGTACATCTATATAATCAAATTCTCTTTCTTTGTTTTTAGTCAAGAATTTCACCTTCTTATTCTACTTTAACAATCAGTTTTATTGAAACAACCACATAGTTGGCCATTCATACTCTTTTACTATAGCATACAATATCTGAATATTCAGTAATTCACCGTTTATTCCATTTGCCATAATTACTGCGCCTTGACCTGTTTTAGGATTTGCAATCATCATACATGTTGCTCCAGGCATGTTTGTTCCAGGATGAGTAATTAGTAATTTATCTTCTTCTTCAATTAAGAAGATGCCAAAACCTTGTCCTGTCCATCCAAAATATTTTGCTGGATCTATTTTTACTTGTGAGGATAGCATTTGTTGTGCCATCTCAACAGAAAGAATTTTGCTTGATTTGCCATTGAAAGCTTTCATTAGTTCGATCATGAATTTACACAGCTCAGTAGGAGTAGTAAGAAGTCCTCCATGTCCAGATGCACCCGGATGTAAACCTGTTTCTCTTGCAATTCCATCTTTGTCATGAGGAACAATTGCTTTTTTCTTCAATTCCCCAGTTGGATATTCAAAAGTACTTCTATCCATCCCTAGCGGTGTAAAAACCACCTCTTTCATTATGTTGGGAAGTGTTTTTTCTGTGACATCTTCGTACAGTTTCTGAATAATGATGTAACCTATGTTTGAATAATTATGGTCAGTTCCTGGAGTAAATTTGGCTTCAGCGGGATCATTAAGTGCAGGGGGTTCGCCTCTTAGAATTTGATTAATTGTTGGAACCTTACCTTCTTCTACACCAAACATTGAATCTGGACGATTAATCCCTGCTGTATGTGTTAAAAGCTGTCGAAGAGTAACTTCACTTTTTTTAGTAAATTCATTTTCTGGAATTTTCCAGGTTTTGAGTTTATCATTTACCTTTTCATCCAAATCCAGTAGATTTTTCTCAACTGCATTCAACACTGCAGCTGCAGTAAAAGTTTTTGAAGTCGATCCTCCTTCAAAGAGAGTATCTAGGGTAACTTCTTCTTTAGTACGTTTATCTTTTACTCCAAAACATTGTGCCCATTCCACTTCAAAATTGTTGATAACAGCCATACTAATTCCAGGAACTTTAAACATCTCCATCCGTTCTTCAATTTTCCCTATTGTGTCCCATTGCGGATTAGGCATGCCTTTTTCCATATTTAATTGAGGAATCCCATTAATGATTCTATCGATTCGTTCTCTAATTACTTCCTTTTCTTTACTAAAAATTTCTATTTTTTTTCCAAGGTTCATTTATATTCGTGTTATGTGTGGCAAATAAATTATTTAAATCTTGCCATTACTTGCATTTACTTATTGGCTGATTTTGATTAGTTCAGAGATTGGTAGTGATGAAAATGGAAATGGAAAAAATACAAAAAAATTCCTTATATTATTCCCCGCCCCGACGGGACCGATAGCTGCTCATCCCTTCGGGAATCGCCTTAAAAGGTACAACCACTAAAACTATCTGTTGACCCGATATTTATTGTGAATTAATACCCATAATTCGAAAAACTTAAATAGATTCAATTTTACAGATTATTGAGTAATAATTCATAAAGGTGAAAAAAACGACATATCGAAATAGACAATATGATTATGGTCCTGGTTATGGTCCTGGTTATGGTCCTGGTTATGGTCCTGGACGAGGTTACGGAAGAGGACCAGCTAGAGGGTACTACAGAGGTAGAAGATGGGCAAGTCCCAATTGCGACTGGTATCCAGATCGTCCTCGTGGCTGGTGGACAATGCCTGGTTATAGCTCACAATTTCCAGATCCTACTATTACTCCCCCACCTGAGGGAGCAATTTATGATACTTTTGGAAAGCCAACCAATCAGGATGCTATAGACTATGAAATTTCTATGGTAGAAAAGACTATCAAGGATTTACAAAAGGAAATAATCAAGCTTAAGTCATTAAAAGAAGATTAGCCATAACAGGCAAAATTCTTTTAATTCCCTTTTTTTATTTAACTTAAGAGTGAAGGTTAGCTTAATGACAAATACAGATAAATCTCCTGATGACGACAATTCTTTTTCTAGAAAAAGACAATATGGCCCTGGAATGGGACAAGGAAGGGGACAAGGAAGAGGTATGGGAAGAGGTAGAGGAAGAGGACGACCACCTGTAGCTTATCCAATAGATATCCCTCAAAGAGTTTCAAGAGCTCAAGGAGTAATTAACTTAACCAGTTTTGAATTAAAACTATTACAATTATCTGACATCAAAGAGCTGACACAACTGCAAATAGCAGAGCAGTTGAATATATCTCAAACCTCAGTTTGGCGTTATCTAAAAGCTATAAGAACAAAGATAGCTGAAGCCATAAGTCAACACAATCATATAGAAATTTGGATTGCAGACTAATCTTTATTTGAAGATTATAAAAGATATTTGTCATGCAGTCATGTTAAATGAACTAACAATCACTCTGAACATATGCGCTGCAGCAGATATTACTGGAGCTTTTATAGGAAAATACAACTGAATTATTGATGACACAAGTAGTAAGAGCGGAATGTATAGAAGTTTCCTATCATCCAACGTTAAGCAAGCTTTGTCATCAAGTAAAGAATCTCTATAATCGAGCGAATTTCCTCAGCAAAACCTCCCTCAACCAGCAGAACAAGCTCCTGTTCTATTATGACCTAAACACCCTTCTCCAAACAGAAGAGTGCTACAAACTCCTCCCAGCTCATACAGCTCAACAAACTTTGAAACTCCTCTGTAGGAATTGGAGAGGGTATTTCCGGGCTCTAAAGGAGTGGAAGAAGGAT
>JAAFKI010000024.1 GCA_021399345.1 Candidatus Heimdallarchaeota archaeon | reverse complement strand
TCTCTAACGAAAATATCTACTGCTATGACATCTTCTTAGAAAATGATTATGCCTACTTTGCTTTAGCAGGTAAAGGGGTGTTGGTTCTAGATTACAGTGACATCTATAACCCCGTATATGTGCACAGATTTGAAACTGGACATAATATCTGGCGATTGAATGTGGTTGAGGATATACTTTTCATAGCTAATGATGTTGCAGGAACAAAGATCCTAGATATCAAAAACAAAACCAATCCCATAGAATTAGTAAGTTTTTATGACGGAGGATCAAACTATAACTTAGACATGAAAGACAATCTCATTTTTGTTGCAGATGAGAATGATGCCATAGAAATTCTAGAAGTTGAAGGATTAGAGATATTTGAAACCTCATTTATCTTGTTGCCTTGCTTGTTACTGATCCCTATTCTTATGCTGCTTAAACAAACAACAAAGAGTAAAAGGGGAAAACAAACAAGATAGACTAGAGCTTCTTTAATAAATCTCCAGAGTGACCTATTTCAGAATCCCTCTACTTTCTTCTTCTAGTCTTAGCTTTTTGAGTTGTTTAATTTCTAAGTAAGATTTGATTCTGTTTAGTTATCATTTTCAATCATAAAGAAATGTTTCTTTTCATTTTTCATTACGAATTTTATCTGTATGTTGAATAGCTTTTTTGAAAACTATCGGTCCTATTAGTTTTTCAATAAATTGTGCTTTGATATTAAGAACATCAAAAGAATCGATAGACCCTTTATCTTCAAGTATCCAGTTCTTTAGTAGAATTAAATCAGTTTTACCATCCCAATTTATTGTGGGAACTTGATCTTTAGTAATCATGTTTTTCTCTAACATTTTTTCATAGAGAGCTGTATCATAAAACGTCTCACATGATATCCATTTGTTATCAATGTAACATTCTGGCCAGATATGTCCAAGCTTTGGAGGTATTCTGCTAAATAGGAAGGAAGGTATGATTGGTTGCAGTAGCTCAGATTTAAGATCTACATACCGCATTCTTGCAGGAATACCTACTGCTCTTAGAAGAGCTACATGGAGTACAGTTCTATTCGCACACTCGCCGTATCCTTTCTTTAGGGTTCTAGAAGCTTTTGCATCTGTATTAGAAACAGAGAATTTGATATTATCTTTCATCCAGTTGAAAATACTGAGAGCTTTATCTGTTTCAGTTTCAGCATCTTTTACTATCTCAAGAGCTTTATTCTTCACAAAGGATTTGTTAAAATCCAAACTTTTTGTTGGTTTAAAAAATTCTTTCAGATCCAATGAATCTTTTGATACTTCTACTTCATTCATTTTGGTACACTAGCATTTCTTTGATGTTTGTGTTTAAAAGTATTATTAATAAAATAGAAATCTGTGAGTTTTTAGTTATTTCAGATAATCCTTGATTATCTACGTATTTTGAAATAAACTAAGTTCAATAGAGAAAAGAAGAATCATTTTGTTATAAATCTTTAAGTTCAGAAAGCAGTTGTTTTAACAATGGTTTGATTCTAGTATTTTCTTCTTTGATTGCTCTCCAAGTTAAATCTAAATCTACTCCAAAGTATTTGTGGATTAATATATCCCTCATTCTAGCCATTTCTTTCCAAGGGATGTTAGATTGTTTCTCCTGAATATCGAGAGGAACACTCTTAACTGCCTCCCCAATTATCTCCAATTATCTTATGACTGAATCTTGCAGCTGAATAGATTTCTTAAATTCCTCAAAAGAAATTTCGCCTAGATATTCATTAATTAGTTCAATTGCCTCTAGTATATGTTCCAGTAAGTTAATAGTTCTATCATCCATATATAATCACTTGTTCAGAAAGGATAGAGTCTCTTATGTTGGGGTGGAGTGAATTAAAAGTTATAACATCTACTTTACGCTTAAGTATTTCTTCCATCTTCATCTGTAATCTAATCAAATCAAACAGAGTTTTCTTATTGTCAAATTCAACGATTATATCAACATCACTATTTTCAGTTGCATTCCCTTTTACAAAAGATCCAAATAAAGATGCTCGTTTTATATCGAAACTGAATAAAATCGGCTTCACTAATGAAATGATATCTTCAACTCTATTTTCCATACTAATTCTACAATAAATCATATCTAATATTACTTTTGTGTTTACCTATAATTTTGCAGAATCATATAGTTTTTTCACAAAATTATCCTTATAACACCTTATTAGAAGATAGAATGATATCGTTTTACATCGTCTAATCAGTGAAATCACAATATCGACCTTCTTGGAAGATATGTCCAAATGTCAAGAAGGTAGGTTTTTAGAACAACCTACTTACAAGAAGGGTTCTAATAAGAAATACCTTGCAAAAAAAGATAATAGAT
>JAAFKI010000023.1 GCA_021399345.1 Candidatus Heimdallarchaeota archaeon | reverse complement strand
TTATCCACAAAGGCTACAAAGTTGATAGACCCTAAATCGATCGCACCTTTCCTGGTAAAACGTCTTCGCAGTTTAGGTAAGACCTTCTCATAGACTAGTTCGAGAGTGTAACCCACTCGTCGAGGTACAATTCTTACTTCCTTCAGTGTTGTTCGTGAAGTCAGTCGAGTTTTGTAGTAAAAACCTACTTTTTTGGGAAGGACTACCCATCCATTAACAATTCTTGCTTGCTGGTTGGTGAAGATTGCTACCACTTCGCCATCCTTCGCTTTGTAGTTGGGTGGTTGAGGTATGGCAAAAAACTTGCTAGGATGGTTTTTCCACTCCTTTAATGCTCGGAAATACGCTTTCCAATTCCAACAGAGGAGTTTGAGTGTGTGTTGAGCTGTGTGAGCAGGAAGAACTCGATAACAATCTTCTTCCTTGAGAAAGGTGTTGAGATCGTAGTACACTAGTAACTTACTCTTTTTGTTTAGAGATTGTTTTATCAGATAATTTGCTCGATTATAGAGGTTTTTCACTCGATGACAAAGCGTACTCAAAGCTTGGTGATAGGGGAGTTCTATGCATTCTACTCGTAGTACTTTCGTCATCACATTTCTCCCTTGAAATCCCTATAAAAGCTCCTGTAATAATTGTCCTAAAAGTGTCTTCCAAAGTGATTCATTGTACTTTTAATATGACTATATGACGATAATTTATCATAAAAATAAGAAATAAACAAATATGCTGCTAAAGAACTAAATTCCACTGGGATTCTCTATTATTTCATGTTTTATTGGATATTTAAGTTATTTCAGCAAATTCTTTAGGCGGATAGGATAATTTATAAAGCCTCCTTCCAAATTCATATAGCAAGTTAAAAAGTAGTGAAATTAGATTGTTTTGTTTCGTTAAAGGAGTAAGAATTTTCTGAGAACTAGTTTTTAATTAAGATTGAGCTTGAAAAAGTTCCAATTTGAGCAAAAATATGGAGGAATCCAACTTGAAAGGCGTAGTTAAAAGAATAATGTATGACCGAAATTATGGGTTCGTCAATGTCGAAGGAGAAGAAAAAGAAGTCTTCTTCCATCGTTCTGGTGTTAAAGAAGACTTTAACGACCTGAAAGAAGGAGACGAAGTAGAATTCGATGTTGAAGAAACTGATAGAGGTTCTCAAGCAGCAAATTTGGTTAAAGTTTAATCAGATTTGAGGAAATCATTGAAGAGTTTCCTAGTATAAACTGAATCTTCTTACTGAAACAATTAATTTTGTTTCACAATTCCTTTTTCTAATTTTTTGTACAAGCTTTAGATGACAACATAATAAAAAAGTAAGATACCGAACAAAATATTGAATTGCTAGTTATCCCTTTAGTATTAACCTTATGTAGAGATCTATTTCTTCACCATTTTTGGTTAAGCTTGTAACAAATAGAGTTTCATAATTCCTAATATCTTGTTCTTTTAGTGTTAGATTGAGTTCAACTTCTTCTGGATCTTTCTTATCAATCAACCAGAAAGATGGTTCAAATTCAGGATCATAGCTATATCCTTTATTCTTAATGATTGAAAGAAGCATATCGATAGTTGTAGTTTCTGGAATTGTTACTTCCTCAATTATGATCGCAGCTGAACCGCACAAAGCACACTTTTTGTTAGGTGGCTTCTCTATGTAGAAGAATTTACCAACCAAACCATTGTAAATAACATATTCTTTGTTTACTGTTCCAAGTTTGATTCCTTTGACATGATGGAGTATCTTAACTGCTTCCTGCGATTGCAATGAAGCTATAACTGCATTCATTGTGATTATGGTTGGATCATGCTGATCAACCATCTTTACAGCTTCGTCAATTGTAAAAATACTTTTATCTGGAAAATGCTCTTTAACTAAATTGTTAGCATAATCTAGAACAACATTCATTTCTTCTATGACTGCTGTATCTGGAGTTCTGTTATGTTTCGATTCAAAAGATAACTGCCCCTTAAGCAAGCAGTGAGATCTCTTTCTTGGAACTCCAACCAAAGTACAAGCTGCTAAAGTTTCTCTTTCTCTTTCAATCTGAGGATCACATTGAAGACATGCATTCTCTCCTGGAGAGTAAGTGTAAACATGACCATAGTATGTTGCTGTTCCTCCATCAATCATAGTTTTCTTGAAGTGGACAGCTCTACGATTTAATTCAGCTCTTGCAGTAACTGAATCTAATCCAGAAATTATTAAATCAGCTGTCGCATATACTTCAGGATCAACATCTTCAAGATTAGAGTGATACCAAATATATTTGCTAAAGGGATTAATTTTCTTTAAAGCTCTAGCTGAAACTTTGGATTTAGGTTCCCCCTCATCTGCATCAGAAAATAAAATTTGTCTATTAAGATTAGAGTATTCAATAATGTCCAAATCTATTAAATGTAATGTACCAACTCCTGCCATTGCCAGATTCTTTGCAATTTCGGTACCTAATCCGCCAATTCCTGCTATAACCACTTTTGAATCCTTCAAAGTTTTTTGATTCCAACCCGGTAATCTAAGTTGCCTATCTAGACGTTTTCGTTCTTCTTCAGAGAATGTTTCATCAAAAAAATTTGATTGTTGTGATTTGTTGCTCATGGTATACTCCTCAAGTATTACTCTGCTTCTAGTATGAAAAAATAATGATTGTTTGAAAAATAAATGGAGGGAGAAAGAGAAATTCTTTCTTGGATATTGATTACTTCTTCCATTTATCCTGCAGTTGATACTGGGATAAGTAGAATGGTATCTCCATCTTCAACTCCATAATCTTCTAAGACATCACCTGAATCGCAGGTTCTTCCTGCATGAGACAGATGAAATTCATCTGGAGGTAGTCCAAATATTTGGCTAACAGTATATTTGATGTCACCAATTGGTGCATCAGTGGCAACAACAAGTTTCTCTTGTTTTGGACTTGGCCCAATAGTGCTTTGAAAATAAACACTAATTTTTTTACTTCCAGGAGTCTTTGACTTTTCAGGGGTTTTTGAGATAATTTCTTCTTCTTCAACTTCCTCTTCTTCTTCATCAAAGGATAATTCTTCAAATTCTTCGCTCATAATAATCATTCCTTGTTTATTACAATTTATCTATATTGCATTAGATTGTTAAAAAACTATGCTTTTCGGTATAAAAAGCATTTTATTTAGGTTGTTGAAGAAAGCAAATAGTAATATAAATAAGTAGAAATGAGGTTATATATCCTAAGTAATAACAAGAGGAGTTCAGAACAGTTAATAGACAGATTTGGAGTGTTAGAATTTCTTGGAAACAGATTCGTTGAAGAAAAGTAAAGCATGGATTTGATTTAAAAATGGTAAACAAAAAAAAGAAAAATAAGATTTCTGCCAAGATTCCAAAGCAAAAATATCCATATGATTCTAAAATTCCCAAGGAGAAAATTCCAAAACAAAGATTAGATGATAGTGATCTAATTCCTCCAAAAAAGCAAAAAAGGAAAAAAGATGGTAAAATTCCTGCTCGAGCGCAATTACGAGGTACTTCAGAAAGGAAAAATAGTTCTCAAATTCCCAAACAAAAAATCCCTAAATCGAAAATTCCTAGCCAAGATAAACTAAAAAAGACAAAAGAACCAAACTACATTCCAGCTGAGAAAACATCAAAAACCAAAGAAAAGAAGGAAGAAGCAATTCCTAAAAGAGAAACTTTCAAAGATATTGAAAACATGGAATCAAGAGCTATGGAGAAAAAGCAGAAAGACAAAAAAGAAGAAACTCCTCCTTCAAGAGATAGGGATAGATTCTCTGAAATCGAAGGCATGGAATCCCGATCACTTCCAAAAGAAGAGAAAAAGGAAAAAAAAGAGAGAGAGTCTCCAGCTGCTTCCCAAATAGAAGAAGTTATTCAAGAGAAAACTCCAAAGCAAAAAGTACCAACACAAAAATACCCTAGTCAGACGAAGTTACCAAAGCAAAAGAAACCAAAATGAAATGACATAAATCTTTTCTTTACCTAATTAGTTTCTAGAATCATTCATACAAACAGCATCAATAAGGCAGAATAGAAATACACTCCACCAAAAATCACTAGGAAGAGATTTTCAAGATAGAATACTGAAGTTAAGATATAGATTGCAGGGATTATGAATATTAGTAAGAATCCAAAGAATTTTGGAGGAATACCTTTTTCGCTTGTTCCCTTGAGTCTGATGAAAGGATATCGAATAAATGTTCTAAAAATCATGAAGTTGCTAACTATATAATAAGGTAATAAAACAAAATCTACAGCATTGATATAGAAAATATAGTCAAGACCTTCTGTAGATATTCCGGTTGAAACGATAAAAGGCTCGTAAATCCCAAATAATTTCTGAGTTATTATAATTAGAACAGGAATTAGAGGAACCATTAGAACAAAAAACACTTCATTGAATGTTGCTTTGTGTTTCAAATAAAATAAACTTCTGAAAATTACAAATAAAGTTAGGAAAGCAAAAATTGCAGCAAAAATATAAACTCTTCCAAGGAAATTGTTATCTTCTATAAAATAATAAATTGAAACACCAACTAAAGTTAATGATAGTAGAAATGCTGCAGATAGCTGTTTCCAAGTAGCCATGATAATACCTTTCCTTCTATTTTCCAACTTGTTTATATTTTTTAAGTTATTAAACAATTGGCTACTCGAATTATCATAGCTTTTCAATCACTTTTTCAATATAGAGCTTTATGTTGATTCTATATTTTGGATTGTTTACATATCTAGTAGAAATAGTCTGATTACATCTAGCACAGAGTCTTGATGTCTTAAACCAACTCATAAATTCGTCTTCATGTGCAGGATAACGACAATGGGGGCATAAAATGATTCTTCTGCGGTCTTTCTTATCAAAATCCATATAGCATATTATACATTGCATCTCTTCTTTCTTTGGTGTACCAATTGGAAAGATTTTTTTAGAGACTGTTGTTATTTTGGATGTTTTTTTAGTTGTAGTAGAGCGAGTTGCTTTTACGTCTATCCCAGGAGCAATTTTTGCACTTGAAGACCTTGAAGCTTTACTAGCAGATGATGCAGAAGCTGTCGGTCTTCTTGATCTAGTAGAAACAGATCTTTTGCTTCTTCTAGTTGTTGATGCAGATCTAGATGAAGTAACCTGAGCTTGTTGGTCAGATCTCATTGCAAATGCAATTATGAAGTATCTAAAGATAAAAATGAAGTATAAAATAACAAAAATGAAACCTACAAAATCGATTTGCCAATTAATAAAGAATCCAACTAATAAAATTGCAACATAAGTTGTATTTATCAAAAAGGGTATTTTTCTTCCTCTTCTTACCTTCCTGTTTACTGCAATTGCGGGCCATTTCCCAGAATAAAAGTTTCGAAAATAGAGAGAAAGAACAATCACAGGAAAAATCAGTGATATAGAGATTAGGTTAAAAGGAGAATAAATTGAGCTCCCACCAGATAAATCGATATCAATACTGAATATTTCATAAGCTGCGGCTATGGGAGAGATATAATTTCCCATTAACATTATGCAAAATGGAAGTATTAGGAATTGAGTGCTCGCGAGAATAGTTTTATGTTTTTTATAATGTCTTCTTTCAAGAAAGAATCTCAGAGCAACAACAACATACAAGGTTATAAAAAATATAGTGAGTGTTTTCGGCAAATCTTTCTGAATTGCCATATATAGTACTCCGACGGTTAATCCAACAATTCCAATTGCTAGATAGGTTTTGATGTTGTTTAGTTCCAATTATAACCCAGCTTTCATTTTTTTACGAATCAGTTTCATATTTGTTTTTCATGAAAAGATTGATTGATTCATAACCTGCTTCACTGCTCAAACCATCTACTTCACTCGATAGTTCATAGTATGATTCTTTATCTTTGTGTATTCTGAAAACTCCAACTCCAAAACTCTTAGGAGATATCATTAAGGGATCTAAAACAATAGCAATAGACTTATTCCAAAAGGTTTGATAACGGAGATGTGTGCCAAAGTCATCATCGCTTAGAAAGGGAGTATAGCTAGGGTGTGAATGTGCCCAGCCTATTATAAAATGTTCATCGTTCTTCTTGTGAAATATCTCCGTGAAAATCTGTTGATCAACAATTTCTACACTGACTGCATCACCTTGATCTACTGGCCAATAATCTTCAACAAAAATCTGTTCTAGAGGAGTGTCTTCTTGTTTAATTCCCCCTGTTAATAAGCCAATAATTTCTACCCAATCTTTCTTTGGGATGTTTTCGTTTGCATAAGTTAAAGCATGTTTAGCTAACTTTAGATAAGCTTTGGGGGAGATAACTATTTCATTTATCACTTTGATTTGTAAATCATCTTCAGTGATTGTATCCTCACTTATTTCTTGTTTCACACCTATTTTTTCCTTAATAATGTCATCAACTTCATGAAGTCCTAAGGCTTTCTCTAGTGCTTCTATTTTTTTTAGGAGTTTCTCATATTGTTCGGGAAATTCAGATTCATTTTCCATTGTAAGCTCACCTTTCAGATTTTACTTAATTCTACCAGTAAGATTTTGCATATTTCTTACTAATAGAACTTGCCTTTTTAATGAATTTCTTCTTATCATTTAAGAATTCTAGAGCTGCTTCTTTATTGAATACATCTTTGGGATTTACATAAGCTCCTTCAATATTAAACATTGCAAGAATAGAATAAATAACAGTCGTGATATTCTTAGCAGGAGACCAGCCATCATGTTTTCCTACTAATTCATTATCAACTAAAGCTAGGCAAATATTTCTTTTATTGGGATATTCTTTAGGATTTGGCCAGAAATTGGGATGCCAGATGGGTGTATGTAATCGGACATATGGTGGTTTATATGGATAGTTTGATCCAAAGAGAATTTCAAGTTTATACTTACCACCAGCATAAGGTGTCTTCTCAGGTCCATCAAAACCTATAGCTAGATGTCCCATAGATTTCTTCTTACTTGGAAATGCTTTCACTTGAGCTAAAACACCTTCTTTATGGAGTTTTCTTAGCGCATCAAAATCTTTGATAATTCGTTGTTTTCTAATTTTTGTCACCTTTTATAAAGTAATATTATGTATGGTTTGAGCCACTTTCTAACAAGTAAGATAGCTGAATAATTGTTTAAAAAAGTTGTTTTGAAGGATATTCAAGTAGAGAAGCTTTGGATACTCTTTCTAGGAATTTTAAAGGAAAAAGAAAGACACAAGAAAAAGTCCTTAGCTAGTTTTTGTAATTGTTTACTCAGACAATAATTCTGTGAATTTATCAGAATATTCTGTCTTGATTTGAGCTTCGGTTTTTTCCATTTCAGCTCTAACTTTCTGAAATTCTAATTTCTTCTTTTCAATTTTCATAAGAATGCTTTGAATTTTGGATTTATTTTCTGCTATAGTAACTTCTTTTTTCTTAAATTTAGCTTCTTCCTTGAGAACTTTGTCTCCTTTTCCACTCTCTTTCAGTTTATTTATTTTCATTAATCGTTCTTGTAACTCTTGATTGACTTCTGCATTCTTTTTCTTAAAATTAACTTTCTTTCCTTCTAACTCATCTAAATCCTCTTTAACATCAAAAAATTTCTCTTTAGTATCATAAAATTTAGCTAATAGTTTGTAATACTTGATCTCTCTTTCACTCATGATAATTAGAAATAGATTTGAGTGTATAAAACTCTTATTAAAGTGTAATCTAACTACCGAATTATAGAAACTCTAAGGTTATTGATGTTCCTTCAAACTCCACATATTGTCGAAAAACTCCTTAGATGGATGAGTTAAATCATCATTTATCCTTGTATCATGGAGAATACAAGAGCAATATGAATCTCCTGCAACTATTATATGTTCCATTGTTAAGATGCCAACATGACAAAAACTCATCATAAATCCAATCAGGTAATTCAGTCTTTTCAAGATGGTTCGTTTAGCAGATTCTAAGGGTTGTAACTCCTGAAATTTATCAAGATCACTGAAATGATACTTTCCTGTTCTAAAAACTTCCACTTTTTATTCCTCCAATTTCTTCCCCAGATTTTCAGTAAACTCTAAAGAAGGTTGTTCAACATCTGGATGAACATGGTTATTCCAATATAATTCATCACAGAATTTGGCATGATGTAAAGTTTGAGTTCTTCTAAGGTGGATTGTTCTACCTTCATTAAATTCTGGAACATCTGCAATATAGCAGGAACTCAAGTAAGCAATATCTGGGTCATTGAATTCTTTCAGAGCTTCTGGTGTTAAGCAACTATCAAAACGATAGATCACTTTATGATCATCAAATATACAAAATGCAAAATCTGCAAGACCCATTTTACACCATCTTTCTATTGAATTCTTATTGGAATCCAGAATCGTAATTGTTTTGGGATCTGGTGGTTTTTCTGTTTTATCTTCAGACCTCATTTCTTTTATTAAATAGGGGACTATTTGTTTATAGATTCTTGTTCCTTCCTCTTTTCCGTAGGTATCAGCTAAAGCTTTTACCAGGTAATATGAGGTTCTTTCGAGAGCCTTGATGCGATCGAAATGAAATAATTCAATTTCTCCTTTATCTGATGTATAGTTATTAGGTAACTTGATTGTCTTACATACGAAAAGAAAGACCGATTTCTCTAAGTCAGGGAAATTTGGTATCAATTCCAACCTTTCTCTAATTATTTTCCAATTAAAAGCATTATAATTAAAATCATAATCACCTACAGCTTCACTAAACATCTCTTTCAATTTTGAAATATAGAAACTAAGATCTTCTGGTTGAATCAATCTGAAAAACTTTGTAACAGAATCTACTCGTTCTAGTCTAGCTTTTATTATATCTTCAGGCTTAGATTTTCCTTTCTTAGTTAAACTAAAACACTTATGGTTCTCAATTTGCATTAAATTACATCTCTTGTTATTAGAAGTTTATTTGTAAACATTCACTTTAGTTTTCAAACCATTATTAATCTATTGAGTGAATTTCTTTTTTAAACTCAGATATTTTCTCTGTTTTTATATGCAATTCTAATTTCACATATGAGATGAAAAGTGAATTATTTACTAACTTATATGATATCGCAAAATGTAGTGTTGATGGAAAAAATTGGTATGAGATTTCTGAGATAGCTGCATTATGTTGCATAAATAATCATTATGCTCCAAAAGATTTAGATTCAGTTCTTCATCATTACAATAAGGGGCACATTGTTCCTGTAGAATATGTTCTCTATAAGAAAGTCTAGTTAGAAATGTGTAAAATTATAACTTGACATTAAGAGTAAAGATAGATTTAATTAAATGGATAATAAATTTATACTAATGGATGTCATTGATTCTCATTCCCACATCTCTTCAACACCAGACCACGTTTTAGAACTCTTAACTGAAATGAATAGGTTAGATATCTCAAAGGCGTGCATCAGTGGATTAGGGTCAATGTTTAACTCAGTATCTAATAAAGAAATACTTGAAATTGTTGAGAATTTTAAACCTCGTTTCATAGGTACGTACTTTGTTCGACCAGGAGTTACCAATACTCTAAATATTCAAGATGCATATGAGCAGGGCTTCAGAATGCTTAAAGCCATAATCCCAAAAAAACCCTATAGTGATCAATCATTTTATCCACTTTGGGGTGCAGCTCAGAGATTAGGAATGCCTATCCTATTTCATACTGGTCTAGTAACTGTTTCAGAATCCTCTCCTAAAGACATCATTCTCTCTTTAGATATGCATCCATTACAAATAGAACCAATTGCCAATTCCTTCCCTGATTTGAATATCATTTTAGCTCATTTTGGAGGACATTGGAATAAAGATGCTGCAGAACTTGCTCGAATGCGTCATAATGTTTATGTTGATTTAACAGATGTTTCAGAAGGATGGAGATCTAAACTGGATGAAGAAGGTTTTGAGAAATATCTGTGGTGGAAAAACGCTTTCCAAAATGTCGTTTTTGGTACCCATGTTTATCCTGATCAAATAAGTGAAGTTCTTAAAGAAGACAAGAAAAGATATTCAAAACTTAACCTTGATGAACAAACAAGAGAAATGATTTTCTCTGGTAACATTAAAGGAATGCTCAAATTACTTTAGAAATCATTCATCAAATTTGTACCCACTCTTTTTCCAAGCTTCATACATTTCAGGATTCTTTTTGAGAAATTCATCTCTGATTTCTTTGGGTACTCTGTTAAGGACACAAGAGAAATTGATACAATCTGTACAGACTTTCAATTGAATTACTAAATACCATAAAACTACTCCAAAAACAGTTAGTCCTAGAAAAACCCACTTCCCCTCGATTGCTAGAAACACAATAGGTATTGCAAATATTATGTTTGCCCCAATTAAGAACTGTATTTTCTCCCATAAATTAGTAGGGCCTGGTTTGAATTTAGCAGTTTTCAAAAAGCCATAATTAATTGAGCAATGTAAAGTCTTGGAATCTCCCTCTGCGTAATATGGGCAATGAGCACAGAGTATAGGTGGTTCCCAGACTAAGAAAAAGAAGAGTATATAACCAATCCAAACAAGAGAAGAGATCAAATTCAATGGATAGTTCAAAAGTATTAGACCTACAAAAGCAGGTATAAAACCGATAAAGAAGGGAATTCCAAAAATAATTGCATATTTCTTATTAAGATGACAATGGAGTCTACCTTTTAGATTACAATCCTCGCAGCTCTCTTCATCTTCCCAAATACAGATACAGTGAGGATTAGATGCATTCATCAAGTTCGATAGTTTTCTTTAACTATAAATTTTCTGTATTGTTTTTTTCAGTTTCCTTATATCTTCCCAAACATATCCTATCAATAAAAACTCTTTTTCTCCATATTTGTCTATTTTTCTTTCTTTTTCTATTCCTCCAAGTTTTACGTAAAATTCACAAGCTGGATTCTCTTCCAATACCCAAATTATCATAGATTTAAAATTCATAGATACTAGGAAAGTTACCAGTTCATCCATCAGAAGTGTTCCTATTCCTTGCTGCTGATATTCTTCGAGAACGTAAAATGCATATCCTTCTGAATCATAAGAATAACCACTATGAAAGATGTCTCCACCTGCTGCAAAACCTAGAATATCTTTTGTGTCATTTTCAGCTACTAGTACAATTCTAGATACTAAATCACCTTCAAAACCCTTCCAATGAGTTGACATATTCTCAATTCTGCTTTCAACTGTTCTGGCATCAATAATCTCATCAGGTAATAATCCTCTATAAGTAGTATTCCAAGATCTAACTTGCACACTAGCTATATTTTCAATATCTGAACGTTTTGCTTGGCGGATTATCATTAAATCATGATTATCAACTTTCAATATAAGAATTTTCAGACTAACTAAATCTACACTAATATGTTTTTAAGGGTGTAAAAAATTCTTTGAATATGGATTATGATGTTTTTATAGCTGGAGGAGGAATAGCTGGATCTACAGCTGCTAGATTTGCAGCAAAAGCAGGTCTGAAGACTCTTTTTATTGAAAGACACAAAACTCCCAGAAATAAACCTTGTTCAGGTATACAATTTGGATATTTCGAAAAAATGTTAGGTGTTGAAGTTCCTAGGGAAAGATTGTGCAACTATGAATTGAAAAAAGTCAAAATATACTTACCAAATGGCAAATCCTTTGGTTCTCCATTCAAAATGTTGAACTTTATGAGAAAGCCTTTTGATGATTGGTTAAACATAATTGCTCAAGAAGAGGGTGCGGAATTTCAAGATGAATGTGTTTGTCAAAAAGTTGAAGAAAAAGAGGACCATAATATTGTCACTCTAGTTAGACCTAATGAGAAGAAAACGTTCGAAATCAAAGCAAAATATGTTTTAGATGCTACAGGTCTTAGACCGCGAATTAGGTCACAAATCAGACCACACAACACTTCTTCAGGGTTTGAAGGAGCTACTCTAAACTACTACATAGATGGTGACGCTGACCTAGATCCTGAAACGCTTTACCAATTCTGGAATTTAGATTGGAATAATGCACTCTTTTCGTGGATTTATACAAAAACATTAGATGATGGGAAAGATTACTGGGTCGTAGGATCAGGTTACAACAATGGTGATGTTAACAAACATCAAACCATGTTTTATGAGAGCATGAAGGAACAATTCAACATTAATGGGGAGATTGTCAAAAGAGAGGGTTACAAAACTTCAATGGATATGTACGCAAAAGATCGAGTTTGGTTAGGTCAAAATAAGATTCTTATGGTAGGGGATGCTGCAGGATTAATTGATCAAGTTAGAGGTGTAGGTATGGATGCTGCTGCAATGTCTGGAAGAATTGCTGCAAGGGCTATTGCTTATGCTGAGAAGAAGAATACATCAGCTTTATCAAAATATACTAAACTTATGAGAAGAATCACTAGTCAAACAATAAAAAATCAACAAAGAGAGATTAATGTTTTCAAATCAAACGAAGAGTTACAAAGGTATATGGATAAAAGCATGATGAAAACAGGAATGAAGATGATGTATCAAACACAGCTAAATAAATTCAGATCAGGTGAGAGACAGGTTTTACTTCCACCTTGATCATATTTTGCATTTTTTGTATCACAACTTGTGACCATAACTTGTGGTCAACCTATTATTAAAGGATAGATTATGTTAGGATAGGTGCAAAAAATGAAGAAAAACATGAAAAAAGCAGTAAAAATCGGAAAAATAATGAAAGAATTGAGAATCAGCAGTCTAGAAAAGATGGTTCTAGTTAATGGAACCTTACTCTAACTCATCTCACTTCTCTTCTAATTTATCTATTTATTCTAATATTAATTTCTAATACAAAACTCTTCTTCAAAATTGTATGAAAAATTTAAAAGCTAGTCATAGATAATGATGGCATGGCATCTCGAAGAATGCATATTTTTGCAGGAACCCTCTTTTGGGGTATCTTCTTAGGAATTTTCTATGCACTTGATTTTATTGGCTTTATTGATTTAGGATTAGCAGGAGATCTTGCCGGATTAGAATTACATTCAATATGGATAGTTCTATCATTTATGGCAACGCACTTTGGAGCACAACTTCCGGATTATGATATTATATGGAAAAAAATTCTTCCACACAGAAATATCGTAACACATTCAGTATTGCTTCCAGTTTTACTCTGTATACCACTCTATACTGTAAATACTTTTAGCAACTTCTTAGCACCTGTTTATGCTTTTTATCTGATAGGTCATGCATCTCATCTGTTTATGGACCTCAGACCTGAAAGCTGGAAAGGATCTGCTTTAATTCATCTTTTCTGGGTTAATGAAGCTGGAAGAAAAACCTTACCTCCTAAAGCATCAAAACTTTTTCTGTTCTTAAACGGATTAATACTCTTAATTGCGGGAATCATACTTCTGTACTTCTTCCAACTCTGGGTATAGAGAGAGAAAACTCTCCCTATTTTTTATTTCTTGTTTTTTATTTTTTCATAGTTGCTTTCTAATGTTTTTAGGAAAGCTGATATAAGAGTTAGTAGTTCGTCAGGTACCAAAACAGTCAATTTGATTTGATATAAACGATTTAATCTATCTCTTGAATGAATACACCATTCAACAGGTTCATTTAATCGGTCATTATATTCCAAGGCAGTTTTTTCTATTGCTTTAACAGCATCAGAGTGTCTATCGTCAGAGTGAGTAGCCCAGTTTAGTGGGTATACATAATCTGTTTTAGCAATTCTTTCACCATACATAAAGAATTTAGAGATATCTTTATCTTTATGTTCCTCATATTCTGCAATTGCAATGTTGATTATCTCGTGCTCTCTTATTTTTCTAATAGGGATAACTGCTGTGGTTTCATTTGGTTGAATAATAGTAATATAGGTGACTGAAATGCTCTGTACTACACCTTCAACATTCATTTCTGGTATGAAAATATAGTCTCCTACATTATGATGTTTAGAGAATACCATTGAGAGTCCAGATATTAAATCGCCTACTGACCTTGCAGCAGCTATACCAAAAGCTGCACCCAGAGTTGCTGCAACACCTATGATCGACCCTGTGAAAGGTTCAAATTTGCTAATATATGCTACTATGAAGACTGGTAAAACTATTGATCGAATCAAAACATGTAAAGTATTGTGGATATCGGGTGATACACGCTTTTTAACCGCACGTAGAATCAGATTTGCTACCCACAAGATAACAATAGCACTTACAAAATAAATGAAAAAGTCATCAATATATTCAGATAGAAAACCGTCAAATGTAGCCAACAGTGGTGCGTCTGCTTTTAATGTCCCATTAATGAAATACCAATCAAGATTTTGTTCCATTCTCGAATTGTAAACATTTTCTACAAGATTGTCATCCGTAATTTTAGCAGTTAAGTATACAGTAAATATGGCAATAAATAATGCAAGTAGTATCCCATAAAATACATACTTTCTCTTATTATTCTTTACATGTTCTTTGATTTTCAAGTAAATATTCTTTACACGTTCTTTGATTTTCAAGTAAATCACTATTAAATCAATTTCTTATGATAAATTTAAGCTTTATCCAAAAATAGTGCATATTATCAAAATTAAGCAAAAGAAGAAATAAATCCCTAAAACTTCTAAGGTTAGGTTTTCCTTCTCTTAAACCAAGGAATGAGCATTGGGACTTTCTTTTTATATATCTTATAGGTTGGATATTTCTTCAACAATTTCTTCTCAATCATTGGAATGCTAATTACTACAAATAGTAGAGTTACAACTAATGGTCCTACAATTGTCCACCAGTAGCTAAAATCAGCTGCAAGCGAAAAGAAATATAATCCCAACCAAAAGCCAATTTCTCCCAAATAGTTAGGATGTCTAGAAGTAGCCCATAAACCTCTAATAAACAATTCTCCTTCCCTTTTCTTATCATTAAAAATCTTTAACTGTTCATCTGCTACTGCTTCCAAAATGATTGCTCCAATACAGATCATTAAACCTAACCAGAAGAAGATGTTCATGGTTTCGAGAGTTGGAGAAATTATAGCAGGGTAGAGAGATAAACAACCTGCATACACCACCAATGTTGGCATAAGTTGTAGTCCAGTCAAATTAATAAACCAAAAAATTTTAGGATAATTTTTTCTAAAATCAGCATATCTCCAGTCTTCATGATGAAGTCCTTTCCAACCTCTAGCCCAATTATATGTTAACCTTACTCCCCAAACTCCAACAATAACCATAATCCAGATGTGAGAAGATTTGAAACCAATCACAGGAGCTATAGAAATGATCCAATAGAAAATTATGACAATAGGGATAACACTCCAATAGGGATCATATAAACTTGTATTTTTGAATATTGTACTAATTAAGTAGATTACTAGAGTTGCAACTACATCAGCAATCAGAGTTGCCAATAAAGGATGAACTAAGCCATTTATTCCAAAAAGGACGCCTGCAGCGGCACCCAATGCTATAATATATGAAACTATACATATACTAAACGAAACTAAACGACTAAATTTAGGCTGAGAGTTACTCATATTCATGGGTGATATTGGAACAAAATCACTTCATTAAATGCTTTTCTTCTTATTAGATTGTAGAAATTTAGAATTAGTCTTCTCAACATTTGAAGATGCTTTTCTTAAACCATATCAATAGAAGGTTCTAATTTAGCTTTCAAACCCTCCGTTTTGTTAGGCCACTTTTTATAGACAAAATAGATAATTAAGCATCCAACGGCACATGGAACTATTCCTATCCCTAAAGTAGTCATCATTAACAAGCGGATAACTGTATCAGTCATTGTTGTTTCAGGGGAATAGATCACAAATGTTAGGAAAGTGACGAAAGCATCTATGAGATAATGGATTATGATAACCGAAATCAGGCTCTTTGTCTTCGAGTATAGATAAGCCAGGAGTATACCTATTGCTGTAGCATAAATTACCTGGAACAAAATAGAATACACTAAACTGAGAATTATCTCTGTTTCATAACCAAACATGAAGAATAAAGAAACCAGATTAAGCAGATGGAACAAACCAAACATAACTCCATTAATAATGATTGTCTTTCTCTGTGAATATTTTTTCAACAATAAAGCAAAAATAACACCTCGAAACGCCACTTCCTCCCAAATCCCAGGGGCTAGAGCATAATAAATGTTTAGAGGTATTGTTTTCTCTACTAATAAACGCCCATAAAAGATTTGTAATCCTCCTCTAGACTTTGCTTCCAACCAACTTGTAAAGACGACAAAACACAGGATAATCCCACCTATCAAGATACCTAAACCTATTGTTTTGATTACAGGTTTGAACTTGTTAAGATTGATACTATTAAGATATTCTTTGAAGGATTTCTTATTATCAGGTAATTTCAGAAGAGGTACAATAACTAACCATAAAGCTGTCATAAGTGCGAAATTAATTAACCAAAAGTTTACAATATTATTCAAATACCAATTAAAAACTTCTGCATTATTTATAGCTAATAGATTCAGTACTAGACTTGGAACCAACAAGAAAATCACATATAGAACTAATACTAGAGTTATTGACCACC
The DNA here is from genome assembly GCA_021399345.1 of Candidatus Heimdallarchaeota archaeon. Classification (GTDB taxonomy): domain Archaea; phylum Asgardarchaeota; class Heimdallarchaeia; order Heimdallarchaeales; family Heimdallarchaeaceae; genus UBA460. The sequence continues at coordinate 20,055 of JAAFKI010000023.1, read as the reverse complement.
AAGGTCTAATTGAAGTAACTTCTTTTTCATTTATCATTTTTTCACCTTTAATTCACTTCTCATTAACTACTGTTTTAACAATTTCTGGTTTAACCAATGTAGATTCTTTAGATATCAGTTTATAGACTCCCCAAATGAGTAAAGAATTTAGTATTGCTGGAAGCACCCCAATCCCTATTAGTGCATGAGTTGTGAGAAAAATGTAGAAATTAGGTACTGTCTCGGGAAGGAACATTATAACAAACGCATCTATCAAGTAATGACAGATTATACCTGGAAGCAGGCTATTGGTCTTTACACACATATACGCAAAAAATATACCTAAAGCACTGGCAAATAAGACTTGAAATAACACAGGAACGATGGTTTCTAGATTATACACTCCAAGTATCAACATATTGACTAAGTGAAAGAATCCAAACACCAACCCATTAATAATTATAGCTCTAGTTCTTGAGTAAACTTTCAGAAGTAAAACAAGAATTACACCTCTAAATGCAACTTCTTCCCAAAAACCAGGGATGAGTGAATAATAAATAAGATAGCCAGATTCTTGAAAATATTGTTTGGCATTGACTGTGAAATCGCCGCCGTTAATAGTTGCTATTGTAGACGAAAGAGAGATACAGCCTATTGTAATTGCTGCAGTTATAAGCCCTAGGCCAATGGTAAGAAATATTGGTTTAGCTTTACTAAGTTTAATATCTCTGAAAAAATGCTTCAAAGATTCATACTTCTGTGGTATTTTAAAAACTAATGGAACAATAAGAAACCAGAGCAATCCAAGTAAAATAAAAAGAACAAAAAAAATAGCCACAGCTGGGGCCCCTAAAACTGCCATAATAAGATTACCGCCTACTAGAATCGCAGCATATAGAATTAGTATAAATAAGATCATAATCCATATATTGCTTTTTAATGGTGGTTTTAATGCTGTTTGTGTAATATGAGGTGCATCTGGTTCAAAGAAGTTTTGTATTTCAACTACCTCTTCTGGCTCAGCTGATTCATTTTGTTCCATAAATCCCGCTCCTATTTTTCTCAAAGTATATTTTCATCTAACTATAGCAAGCACCAAATTAAACTTATCGCTCAAAAAATGAGAAATCTAAATTATAAGTCTGTTCAAGTCAACAGAGAAAAGAATTTTAAAGAAATAGTAAAAAATTACATCGATGCTTGAAAATATAGAGACTACAGGAACTGAAAAAGAGAAAAGGAAATACATAGAGATTGTTATTAGACAATATAGACCTCTTGTATTTGGAGTGTTATCTACACTTTGTCTCGTTCTGGCTTCTTTAGAAATAGTAGCAGGAATCTTTTTTGTATTTTCATTAGCTTTTCTCATGGCTACAATAATCTCTATCCTAACAGCTCAAAAGAGAAGCACTAGAAAGCTCAGACTAATATAAATGCCTTAAAGGAAGAAGTGTTCGAAAACTCTTTTCCTTGCTGAAAAAACAACGTTTTTATGCTAGAATTAGACAAATTAAGCTTGAAAACCTGATTTAAGGTATATTGGTTGATTTAATGAAATGCTCTAATTGTGGAAAATTTCTGGATGCTATAAGTTTCCAAAAGTACTACTGCAAGAGCTGTAACTTACTCTATTATTATTTGATACCAAATCAAAGTCCGAAAGTATACAAAATGAGTTCAGAATCTTCTGCATCTAGTTAAGAAACAGAGATAAGGTTATTTTCCCTCAAGATCTGATACATCTACTCCTGCTTGATTCAAATGGTGTGCATCATGCTCCCAGAGAAAGAAGAAACCTACGAATTCTTTATTGTTTTGAGGATATTTAGTTAAGAGTTCTTCACAGACAGATAGCATTTGTTCTCGTTTTTGTAGAAATTGTTTTTCAGCTGCAACAAAATCCAATCCTTCATTTTCTTCAAAGAATCTTTGATTATATTCGTCTATACTTTCTTCAAGAATTATATGAAAAGGCTTACTTTGTCTTAATTCCTCAGCATATTTGATAATCTCATTATCCCAACCGTAAAGATGAATATACAGTTTTCTCTTATTCCAGCCATTTGTAAGGATTGTATCAGGAGGAATATCTCTGACCATTTGAGTAGATAATTTAAATTTCTCATTCCACGATTCAGCTTTTTTAAGAAATTCAGTCATATGCATACTTTGCTAGATACTTTATATTTTTTTGCGAAATGTATGACAGTGGTTTTACTTCGGTTTTTATATCAATTTGAGTATAACAATATAGGAGAAGTTATTATGTCAAATAGACTAACTCACGTCGCGGTAGGTTTTATTTTCAGTGTCCCTCTAGTAGGCATATCATATTATTTCTTCTCCAATGATTTTCAATATCTACGCTTAACATTAATTCTATCTATTTCCACTGTACCCATATTCATCGGATCAATTCTTCCCGATATCATAGAAAGACCGACTAATCCAGGTCATAGAAAATTTTTCCATTCTTGGTTTATGCTGTCTGTCTTCTTTATTGGTTCCTTCGTCATGGCCTTTGTGGTTATTCCGCGATATGATAACTTACTCTTTGTATATCTAATCTTTGGATTTTTTTTGGGATATTTTAGTCATCTACTTCTAGATGCAACTACCAAAAGCAGCTTACAATAAAAGAAAAAGGAGTTAGAAAGTTAGACCTATTTCTCCTAAAGTAATAAATGAGGAAGTAATGATAACTCTAGAGAAATTACCAGTCCTAACAGCTGAATTGTTAGAAAAAATTATAATCTCCTTATTTATTCATAGTTTGAGTCAGATATGAATACCCTAAATGAAGAGAAACTGATTCAAAAGCAGATTCTCAAAGAACCCCTTATGTTGAAGTTCAAATTATATGGTTTCTTCAAGAATTTACGATTTTTTGAGCCATATCTGATTATAATGCTTTATGAGTATCTTTCCAATTCATACCAAGATTCAATTTATTTTCTGACTGGATTTTATCAAATATCACTTAAGATTTCCTTTAGCTCTCCTGAGGGTATTTCTTTTATTCTTTTTAAGATTGGTTTGATTTTCTTAGTTCAAGAAGTAATTACTTATGTTTTAGAAGTTCCCTCAGGTATTCTTGCTGATAAATTTGGAAAAAAGAATGAGCTTCTCTTTTGCTTCATCTTCTATATTTTATCTTTCGTAATTTATTTTATAGGTATTAGTCTTCCATTCAGATTCTTCTTTGTAATTTTCATTGGAGCAGCAACCTATGGTTTAGGAGAGGCGTTTAGATCTGGAACACACAAAGCTATGATTTTGACGTGGATGGATAAGAAAAACTACCAAGATCACAAAACTTTTGTCTATGGTAGAACAAGATCTTGGTCTTTAATTGGCTCGACATTGAACGGATTAATATCAATTATTTTTATTTTGTTCGTTCCTAATGCACAGTGGGTTTTTCTAATAACAATTATACCCTATGTAATAGATTTCTCATTAGTTGCTACTTATCCATCATTTATGAATGAAAGAGTAACAACGGAAACGAGTGTCTTCAAGGAATTTGGAAAGGGATATAAGGACATATTTATAGCTATGAAGAGTCGACAGATGAGAAAAGGCATCTTTTCATCATCGAGTTATGATGCAGTTTACAAAAGTCTGAAAGATTATATTCAACCAATATTGAAAATATACATCGTATTCGTTCTACTCAATGTTGGCCTCAAAGGAAACCTGAACTTAGCTGAAGATGATATAATAAAAATAATTCTGGGTGTAATGTATTCAGTTTTCTATCTCCTATCAGCAATATCATCCCTCAATGCTTACAGAATAAAGAAATTATTCAAAAAATCGAAAACTGCTATGGACGTGTTATTCTACACATTTGCAGGTATTCTTCTGCTAAATGCTATATTCATACATTTTGAATTGCCAATTGTGGTTGTTTTTCTTTATTTACTTATTTACATTTTAGAAAATATTAGACGACCAATAAGTGTTGACTATTTAGGAGATATTATGAAAAAAGAGCAAAGAGCTACCATGCTTAGTGTTGAAGCTCAAATCAAATCTATACTAGTTTTTATTTTTGCCCCATTATTTGGTTTAATCGCAGATTTCAATATTCCAATCTTATTCCTTGGGGTTGGAATCCTGATGGTAATTGTTAACTTCTTCCTTATAAGCGGAGATGGGAGGAACAAAACTTTAGAAACTGTGAAAAAATAATTCTGTAAGTACTTCAGCGATGAATTCTAGGATGTTAAAGTTGTCTTTTGCTAAATTATATATATGGCTCTCATTAACTCAGTCAAAAGGAACACTGATACACGGTGAATCTTATGAGTGAAACATTAATCGTCTATGGTACTAGATACAGTGCCACAACAGAAGCTTGTGCTGAAATTCAAAAAATACTTGAAAAAGAGTATAATCAACATGTCGAAATTTGGGATTTAGAAAATTATAGAGCTTGCCCAGATCTAAGTGATTTTGATAACGTTATTATTGCTAGTGGAATCAAATATGGAAAATGGACTAAGAATGCAGAAAAGTACTTGAGTAATAATTTTGAAGGTAAAAAAGTTGCAGTTTTCATTTCTTCAGCCTTTGCTGGTGATGAAGATCTTTATGAGCATGCTTATGAAAATTTTCTAGTCAAAGTTTTAGAGGAGTACCCTAATTTGAAACCTGTTGCTAAAGCAGCTTTTGGAGGAAGGATTCCAAAGAAAAAATTACCTGAGTTTGCTAAAGGGCCTAAGAAATTTATACCAGAAATAGCTAGTAGTCAAATACTTACAAGATTACATGAAAATCAGTATGATAATAGAGACTGGGACAAAATTGAAAAATGGGCTCATGAAGTAGGAAAACTATTCAATAGTTGATCTGAATCTATTAGATTCTCAACAATTCTATTTTCTCAAAATTTCCATCTTTTATGTATATTCTTACTCCTTCACATGTTCCTAGATATTTCCCCCAAGAGATATAGTCTTCATTAGGGAAGCAACCTATAGCCACTAGTTCAATTAAACCACCATGACTAACAAGTAATGCAGAACCATTATTCGGCAGTTTTTTTGCGAATTCCAGCAGAAAATTAGCCATTTCATGAACATAGTTGTATGTTTTACCCTCTTTTCTTATCACATCAGAAAATTCACTAAAATTCATCCCCCAAACTACTTCATCTTCAATATAATCGGGTGTCATGCTTAGTTCATCATAGATCTCATCAACCGCATACCCCATAGCTACAGCAGTTTCTATAGCTCTTGGAGCATAGCTAGAACCTATTAAATCATATTCTCCCAGTTCCTCCCCTATTTTTCGAGCTTTGTTAATTCCTTCTTGATTCAGATGTGGAGAAGGTATTGTTCGTTTTGAGTGTCGTCTAAATTCCAGAACTTTCATCAATTTTAGATTAGCTTTTAGTCTAATATGTTTTGTGACAAATCTAAGATGGTTTCATATTTCTGAATAAAACAAAATTGTTATTAGTATGAAGTAAAAGACACCATTGAAATCTATGAGCCTTCTAAAATCAAAAATATTCATTATTAGTATGGCAGTTTTAGTAGCAATTGCCATCATTACTCCTACTACAATTGTTCTTTTAAGGGATCAAACTCCACCCACTATTCAAATACTCAATCCCAAAAGTGGATATAGTTATTCTGGAACTATATTGATTGAAATTACAGCCGAAGATGATTCTAAAGTGATGAAAATAGAGATTTCTATTGATGATATTCTTCAAAATGAATCTTCAACTTATAACTGGGATACTACAGGGTATTTAGATGGTTTTCATAATATAACAGCTGTTGCTACAGATAAATCAGGAAACACCGCAATAGCTTCAATAATATGCACTGTAGACAATTTCATTAACCCTCCACCAACTGAAGAATTTAAAATTCTTAATTACAATGTCAAAGAATCTGGTATAGGAGAGGAATGGATAGAAGTTGTTAAAGCAGAAAATCCAGACATAGCCATTTTTGTAGAAACTGGTACATGGGATGATGGTGGAAATAGGAAGTTGAACAATGTTATCAATCTGTTCAACGGTTATTTCTATGAAGAAGCGCCTTATATTGGGTATACAACCCAAGGTGTAACCTATAGTACAACAGGTGAAGCAATTCTGAGTAGATATCCAATTCTTGAATTTAATCAAATTGATCCAGTAACTTTAGATGATGCTTCAGAACATTACCTGGCTCATGATTTTATTCATGCAATTGTAGATATTCAAGGGAAAGAAGTACATATCATCGGATATCATCTTAAGTGCTGTGAAGGTGATTTTAATGAGCAACGTAGAGAAAAAGAACAAGAAGGAATAATCAATTACATGGATGATTTAGGTGATGTTCCTATCATGTATGTAGGTGATTTGAATTCGCTCTCTCCTGCTGATATAAACGACACTACAAGAGGTACGTTCACTGATTTTGGGTATGGTCCTGCGACAATGTTACTTGACCCAAGTGATGAAATATATGGTAATTACTCATCGAAAGTTCATAATTTTACAGATGTTTATAGGACTCTTCTTCCCAGCAATCCAGGTCACACACTAAATATACTAAATTATGAGTCTCGAATAGATTTTATCTTCGTAAACCAATATTTCAATAACACTTTGATAAGTTCTAATATTGGAATTGGTACTGAATTAGATGACACAGCATCAGATCATTATACTCTTGATGCAGTGATTTCGATTACCAATATCTCTATTCTACCTAAATTGGAAAAAACGAAACAGACTTATCACTCTTTTACTGAAACAACAAGAGTACTTGAAGATTTAGAAATCAAAAATGTAGAGTTAATCACTCTCGATATTTTTTTCTATTGGACTAAACGAAACATAGGTTTTTGATGTTTCTAAGTCATTTTTTCTTCTTTTTCCATAATCTCTTTATATTTGAATGTTAGTCTTACTATTTGGTAGTTCATTTATGTCGGGGGAAAAAAGAACTCAGAAAGAAGTTGTTGATACAATTCTTCATTGTTCTGTTTTAGTAAGTGATACATTAATTCGAATGGCAGATCTTATTACCTTAACACTTCTTTATCATCCAGGTATTGAGGAAAGAGCGGATAAAATAGAACAACTTTACCAAAATGTTCTCAATTTCATCGATGATATAACTACAACTATATATCAACCCCTAGATGAAGAGAGTTTGTCAATCAACCAATATGAGCCAATATTCACTAATCTAAAGAATGCTGCTAAATTAATGGCAGATTTGGTCTCTTTATTATCTCAAGAACACATTAATATGCACTTACAAACATTGGAATATTTTTATAATCTAAATAAATCAATGCTTGAATGTATTAATGTCTTTAATCATTTGGTACATGCAAGTTCTTCTGATATATTGAATTTTGATAAATCGAGAATAACAGGGTTTGAGATAGTAGCTCACCAGCTTTATAGGTCATTATTGAAGGAATTATCAGCAGAAAATAGTGAATGGCAACAGACTTTTGTTCTCTATTTAATTGGAGAAAAAATGAGTTCTATAGTGTTTCATTGTTGTGAGGCATGTAAGAAGCTATATGCTTCTAGATTGGTCATAATTGGTTCAAAAAGAGAGAATTAATGAGCAAACTTAGATAAAATTTTTCAAAATGTCACATTTTATTAGTTAAAAATAGACAAAGAGGCAAGTCTATATATTGATTCAACAGATTTCTGACAAAGGGGAGTTAATGTCCATAGAATTATTTAATATTAATGATAATATGAAGATTGTTAATGGATTGCCCTTACTGTTCTTAGAGGACATTAATGCTCTAGTCGCAGCTGATCTTCATTTGGGCATTGAATCTATTATGAGAGAGGAAGGAACATTTGCTCCCCATAATCAAACCGATAAACTAATTGAAATTTTTATTACTTATCTTACCAAACTTAAACCAAAATATCTCATCCTCAATGGAGATATTAAACATAGTTTTAGCGAACCTTCTAAAATTGAGAACAGAGATGTAAAAAAATTCATTAAAGAAGTTTCCTCCAAAGTATCTCAGGTCCACATCATTAAGGGAAATCATGATGTCCTCCTGACATGGGCGTTGCAAGATTTTGATAATGTTACGTTTCATGATGAGTTTTTTCATTTGGAAGAATACTTCTTCGTTCATGGTGATCAACAACTTCCTGAAAACATTCCAGAAAAAGCTCAGTATATTATAATCGGACATGAGCATCCTGTTTTACAAGCTCGAATTAAAAAATTACAGAAGATTAGAGCTCAAGCCTTCATGTTAGGTCCTCTCAATAATATGACTAAGAAACTTTTAGTTCTTCCAGCTTTTACTGACTATTCTACTGGAACACCTATCAATCCAAAGAATAAGTCTAACCTATTGTCTCCTATTTTACGTGATAAAGTTGACTTAGAAAAAGTTGAAATGTTTGTTTTGAGTGATAACGAAGTTTTTCATTTCCCCGAATTCAGATTGTGGTTTTAGCTCAAGGAATCCCTAAAGTTAATAAACTAATAATAAGTAATATTTATACAATTATTGATGAGCTCCGTTGATAAGTATGTCTCCGAAAGAAAGTTTTCGCCCTACAATTTGTATATTCCCCTGTCCAGTTTGTGCTATAGATTCTGATTTGGAAACCTTTGAAGAAGCAACTCGTTCTACACTCTATTGTCGAACTTGTGGAAGAGTTTACATATGCAATTTACCATTAGGAATCATCCATGTGGGTGAGGAGAAAAGATATATTTGTCCAATTGACCATTCCGAATTAGAAGAATCTCCTTTTAGAGCAAGAGAAATTGAATTACTTATCGAAAAGGCTAAAGAAGGTAAAAAATCCTAATCATTAGAGACTAATGAATCATAAGGACAAACATCCTAGAATCAGCCACATTAATCTAGATGAAGATGCTACAATTAACGAAATTGCAAGTGAGTTTAAGAATTCTGGTGTTTTTGGAGCTGGAAGAATTGCAAAGGCAATTGATATTTATTCAGAAATGCTGGAGAAGAAAGCTACTGTTTTTCTTGGAATAGCGGGGGCTCTGGTTCCAGGAGGGATGAAAAAAATCATTACTGATATGATAAGAAACGATATGGTACATGTTATAGTAACTACAGGTGCCAATGTAACACATGATATCATTGAAGCTTTTGGTGGAGAACACATCCGTCAAGTACCTTATTCCTCAGATTCAGAATTAAGAGAAAAATCAATCGACAGAATATATGATGCATTTGTTGCTGATGAATCGTTTATGAAACTTGAGGACAATATTCAACCAATCTTTAGCGAAATTTATGAGAAGAATAAAGATTCAAATAATATTTTAGCAATATCTACAAGACAATTAATGTCTTTGATAGGAGAAAAATTAGATGATCCTGATTCATTTGTTAGAGCTGCTTACGAGAAAAATGTACCAATTTATGTTCCAGCATTCGGAGATAGCATACTTGGTCTTCAACTTTGGCTGTTTTCCCAAATGAAAAAAATCTATATTGATGACATGGGTGATTTAGGTGAAATTCAGAGATCTGCCTGGGATTCAGACTTAGCTGGAGCTTTTTTCCTTGGTGGAGGAGTTCCTAAAAACTATATCTTCCAATCAAGGCTAATGTCTCCGAAAACCTTTGATTATGCTATTCAAATTACTATGGATAGAGTTGAAACAGGGGGACTCTCTGGGGCTTCTTTATCAGAAGCTATTTCTTGGGGAAAAGTAGATCAGAAAAGTCGTATGACTACCGTTGTTTCTGATGTCACCATTGCTTTACCAATTATTTATTCAGCTACTTTAGCTCGAATAAAAAAATCTGACTAGCACTAGGGCAAAATTATTATTTGAACGATATTTATTTATTATTAGATGTATGGGAATAATGTTCAAACCTTCGTCTCTACAGAGGACTTACTTAGTCTTATGACCAACTCTAATTACAAAATATTAGATTTGCGTGATTACTCTAAATTTCAGAAGGGTCATATTACTGGATCGATACATATTGATGACAGTATTTTTGTTGAACAAGATGAAGACGGGGTTAATGTTATTCCTGACTGTAAAAAAATTACAAACTATCTTAAGCAAAAGGGAATTAATAATGAAGACATACTTGTTTTAGTTGATGATGTTTTTAATCTTAATTGTTCTATAGCTGCTTGGACTCTCCACTATTACTGTTTCAGAAACGTTATTCTCTTAGATGGTGCCTTTTCTAAATGGGAAAAGGAAAATAATGAATTATCTACAGAAGAAATACAATTAGAGCCAGGAAACCTTACTCTTAACCAACAAGATGACTCCATATTTATTTCGAAAGATGAGATAGTATTGAACATTAAATCCGAGGATTTCATATTTGTAGATAATCGTTCTGAATATGCTATCCTTTTAGATCAACAAGGTGGGAATATCCCAGGAGCTGTTCATTTCTGGTATCTAGATCTTTTCGAAGAATATCCTGATTATTTCATCATTAAGAAAAATGAAGATTTAATTGAAGAAATGAAAATAAGGGAAATAAAGAAGGATAAAACAATAATTGTATATTGTGAGTCAGCACCCCAGTCAGCTCTAGTCTATCTGGCTCTAAAAGAAATAGGTTATCCTGATGTTAGATTGTATCTAGCAGGATATGATGAGTGGAGATTAAAGTGCGGTTATGGGTGAAAATATCCTTAATAACGCTATTTAAGACCTAATTTTCTAAAATCAAAATCATACATTTTAGATATTTCAAAGTTTAATTTGTCTTCAATTACTTTCACTTCGTCATCATCACTCTCATCAGATTTCTCGACTATCTTCAATAATTCTTTAACCAAGGGAGTTATCACATCTCTTATTTCAAACCTAGGAATGGGTATTTTCTTCAAAGGATTGGAAAAAAATTCCAGCATTCTACCTTTTCTTTTACCTGCTAATGAATACCAGAAGTTGATGAATTCACTATTTAGAATCCCTAGAATTGAATATATATCTGTACTTTCAACGGGAATAATCGCATAAATATCTGTTGCAGCAAATGACCCATTCTCATCAAGAGCAAATTTTGTTGTTAGACTTCTATAAGGGCAAAGAATTCTCTTTTCCTTGGACAGAAACAGGTCTAAATTTCTATATACGCTATAATCAAACCATCTAATTTGTCCTGATTTCATTAATTTTTGCCTATCTGGTCCAGATTTTAATCTCTCTTTATTACTTAGCAGATATTTGTTTGTGTTTGGATAGTTCTCTAGTGAATCAATCTTTGATGGTAAAATGGCTTGTTTTTCTACTTTCTCCCTAATAAACCACTTTTGCACATCACTATTTGTTACAAAGGGAACAAGTACATCTGATTCAATTGAATGTTGTGTAACTTTGGATTTCGGAATTACAAATATATCTTTTACACCTGGAGATAAACCTTGAAAAACTTTTGAGATGTTGCCTAGTTTTTCCATTGAAGTATTAGTTTCTAGACTACGTAAGTACTCATTATAAGGGGATATTATCCATTTCTCTTTCCCTAAGTAAGATTGTTTATTTGGAAATAATTGTTCATTGAAAAGTTCATTAATTTTTTCTTTTTGAACGGTTGACTCAATAAAGAAATTTTTTACTGCTGGGAAAGTTTGAGAAGGACGACTTTCTTCTAATGTTAAAATACAAGTGGAAATGTTTAACCATTTTCCCTCATCTTTGAAAATCTTATTGCCTTCTAAATCTATAATTTCTAAGATATTCCTTTTTAGGAGATCTTCCCTAAGTTTGTCTGCGTATTTGTTTTCAATCCAGTAATTAGGAATGATGAATGAAAAAATACCTCCCACATTCAACATATCAATAGATTGTTTCACAAAATAATAATAAATATCAGAAGAAGAACGAAAGAAATTCTTCCACAAATGCGAAGATTTCAAATAATCATACAAAATCTGAGCATCTTCATCAACCAAAACCATTTTTTTTAGATTGAAATAAGGAGGATTTCCAATTATAACATCAAATTTATTGTTTTCTCCAAAATTATCTTTCCAAGAGAAGGGATTGAGTTTCTTTGCTTTTTTCATACCCAGAATATCAAAAGCATCTAAACTCACTATACTATTACCACATTTTAGATTTGGGAAATCACTGTTCTTTAGCAAAGAATACTGCTCTTTCAGGATATTTTTACATGTATCTAAACTACCTTGATCCAATTCTATTCCATAAATATTTGAAGATGCAAAATGATGAAAAAACTCATTTTTCTCTTCATTATCTACTGAATCGAATCCTATGAGTATGGAGTTTAATTTGTTAAGTAGTCCAACAATAAAATTTCCAGAACCAATTGCAGGATCACAAAATCTAAGTTTAAGAATTGAACTTTGAAAATCTCTGAATGAATCAAAAGCAAGCAGATTATTTGTTTTAAGATGATAAAAAACCCTCTCTACCATGAAATCAACAATAAAACTTGGAGTGTAAAAAGCTCCAGTTTGTTTCTTTGCTCGATTGGGGCTTATCATCTAATATCTAAAATATCACAGATTGACAAATATAAAACTATCTACTAAGAAGCTTCCCTCAACCTCCCTTATCCGGTGTTGAAGCTCCTACCACTAGGATGTTAATGAGCCAGTCAATAAAGTAAACCAATAATTTCCTTTAAGAATGCCGAAAAAAGTTGCAGTTAGATTGCATGTCACTATATTTTCTTAGTGTTTTTATACCATTCACTTGACTAGGTAAACTTTAACAATTCTTGAGGAAATTTTATTCTGTGCCAGAGCTAAGAATGCTTGAAAAAGTTACTACTCGACTAAAAACCAACAATTACGACCTTCTTATCCAGATTGGCATTTGTCTTATTCTTTTTCTCACTTCTGTTTTTATTCGAATAGCTCTTCGTACTTGGTTTTCGTCTCACTACGACACTAGTACTTATTTTTCTCTTGAAGGCTATCAATGGGAAGTCTATAATGATCCTGAAGTTTATTATCAGCATTTTCTTTATGCATTCAAATATGAATCTTGGAATCCTTATGCTTTCGATAGAGAATTTCCACTTACTGACTATGTTTATGGCCCTTATTTTGTTTTCTTCTTAGTAATTATTTCCTATTTCATTGATATTTTCTATCCTGGATTACCTCGTCTAGACAGAGCTTGGATGGCCGTTACTTTTACTCCTCTGATCTTTGATTCTATCACTACAGTTTTCATCTATCTTATATTATTAAAGAAACCACAAAATGGCAAAAGAAATAAGCTAAATCAGTTCTACTCTCTCTTTGCAGCTGTCATATTCATTTTCATGCCTTTGGTTTTATTCTACAATGATTTTATATTTCTTAATTCATATATGTTCACTACTTTTGCTGTCATCTCTTTTTATTATTTACAGAAATCTAAATACAAACTTTCAGCTTTCTTTATTGTATTATCAGTTCTTACTAAACTTAATTCTCTATTTTTAGTTCCTCTCTGGTTTCTCTATCTCTTCAGACTCGATAGAAGAATTGCTCTTAAATATCTAACCTATTTAATAATCTTCTTTTTCCTTCTTTCATTTCCTTGGATATTAATCAAACCTTTCAGTTATGTTTGGTTACAAGTATGGCCTGGAGGAACGTATAATACTATATTCTCTATTTCATCCACATATAAAACATGGTCAACCACGCCTTTTCATGCGCTATTATTTTGGGAGATGGAAGGATTAGCAAAAGTCTATTATTATCTCAATATGGCATATGTTCCCTTGCTTTTATTCCTAATTCTCAGCTATTTTACAATTCTTCTCAAAGCAAACCATTTTCAAAAGAAAGAGAGTTCGTTCATATCTTTTCAAGCGATGTTTATCATAGGTGTCCATGTTTTTCTCTCTAGAGGTAACTACAAGTATTATGATTCATTCTTTATTCCTTTCGTTATACTTGCTTTAGCTTCACGTGCTCAGGATTTTGATAAAAAATGGGTAGGGTTGGGGCTTTTTGTAGTATTCACGGGATGGATTTCTTTACTTAGTATATGGATCATAGTTAAAGTCAAATGGTTACACATTTTCTATACTATTCTTATGATGCTAACCATGGTTGTCACTTTTGATATCCCCCTACACACAGCTTTTTACAGAAAAAAGAATTACAAAGATCTTTTTGATTATATTAAAATTCAACTAAAAGAAATAAAGGAAAATAGATTTAAGAAAAGGGAAAAGAGAAAAGAAAAGAAAAATTCTAAACACAAGTAGCTTTTTTTACAAGCCTTTCCCATTTTTCATCGACAGTATCCTGAATATCAATCAATTTCTTCTTCCATTCTGGTTTGAATAGATGTCGGAATCTTCCTTGAGGTTTTAAGTAATCTTCAATTGGTAGCTTTCTATCTGGATTTTTTGCTAATCTAGAAGAAATTCCGGTTAAAGTCCACTCTTCTTTATAAGTGTAAAACAATGGAAAGAAACAGGTTTTCACAGCTAATTTTGCAATTTCCATAGAAATATCTGGAGCGTACCTTTGCCCTAGATTACATGGTGAGTCCACCAACATAAAAGCAGGACCATCATGTTTCAGACCTGCTTGCACTTTAGCCATAAGATCTCTTGGATAAGCAGGACTTGCAGTAAAAGTGGGTATATCATGTGCAGCCATAATCTCAGCGAGAGGTTTTTGCCATTCTATTTTACCCGGAATAACAGTTCCAGGCGGGCTTGTTGTTGTTGCAGCTCCTTGAGGAGTACCCCCTGAACGTTGGATTCCTGTATTCATATAAGCTCCATTCGAATAACATACATAAAGAAAGTCATGGCCTCGTTCTACCGCTCCAGAAAGGCTCTGGAGGCCAATATCATATGTCCCACCATCGCCGCCGAATACAATCATGTTAACATTGCGCTCTTTCATTAATCCTTTTCTTTGCATTGATTTCATAGCTTCTATTGCTCCAGAAGCTGTTGCTGCAGCATTTTCAAATGCATTATGTAACCATGGTGCGTCCCACGCTGTGTATGGATAAACTGTGGAAGCTACTTCTAAACATCCAGTTGCATTTACAAACATGTATGGGTCCCCTAAAGCTTTAGCAGCTAAGGTTACTTGTCTTGCCATTGCTCCTGCTCCACATCCTGCGCATAATCTGTGTCCAGATGTGAATACTTCACCTAGCTTTGACCACTCTTGTAGATCTTTTACAGATACTTTTGGTAATACTATCGACATCTTTTCTTCACTTCCTATATCCTACCCAATCAGTTGTTGAAGTCATTCCAATATTATTGTACTCTTTTGACATTTCGTAAACTTCTTCGATTTCTGGTAGAGTCAAAACTCTTCCCCCTAGTCCATTTATGTATCCGTGTAGTGATGGAACATTTTCTTTTCCATACAAAGCTGATGCAATATCAGTTTGAACTATTGTTCCAGGTGACCCAAATGTTGCTGATCTATCTAATATAGTTGCAGCTTTTATTCCACTTAGCGCCTGAAATATATCCATAGATGGAAATGGTCTGAACAGTCTAATTTTGAGAGCTCCTACTTTTTCTCCTTTTGCCCTTAAGCGATCAACGACAGCTTTAGCATTTCCTGCAGTAGCTCCATATGATACAAAGGCATAATCTGCATCTTCCAGTTGATATTTTTCTATTATTTCCATTTTTCTTCCTGACATTTCACTAAACTCTTGCATAGCATCCTCCGTTACTTTGTATGCATTTTGCATTGCTTCTTCTTGTTGCCTTTTTATTTCCATATAATAATCTTGTAAAACTAATGACCCGAAGGTTTTATTTTCATCAGGACAAAATCTATCTCTTACTATTCTTGAAGCTGGAATAAAGTCTTCTACTTGTTGTTTACTTAGAGTTTCGACTCTTTCTAATGCGTGTGTAACAATAAAACCTTCAATACCAAACATTGCTGGTAACATGACATCAGGATGTTCTGCTATTTTGAATGAGAGTATCGTTTCATCATATGCTTCTTGTGCTGATTCACCAAACAGAGAAACCCATGATGCATCTCTACAAACGAGTTGATCTGTACATTCTCCATGAATATTGATTGGTGCTGAAAAAGCTCTATTCGCTACAGCTAGAACTATCGGACATCGCATTCCTGAAGCAACATATAAAATTTCATACATAAGAGCAAGACCAGCTGATGCAGTTGCTGTAAAAACTCTTGCACCAGTTAATGAGGCACCTACACATGCTGACATTGCACTATGTTCTGATTCAACAGATATGAAACTTGTATCTACCTCGCCATTATTAACGAAATCACTGTATCTTTCAACGATTATTGTCTGCGGAGTTATGGGATACGCTGCTACAACATCAGGATTTACAAGTTTAACCGCATGAGCTACAGCTTCATCTCCTGTCATTCCTACTACTTGTCTTACTCCACTCATCTTGTAACCCTCCTCATTTCGATAGCATCAGCTGGGCAATGTTTACTACAGATTCCACAGCCCTTACAGAAATCCATGTCACATTCAGCCTTTAAGTCACCATCCATAATTATTGCTGAATCCGGGCAATAGTAATAACAATTCATACAACTAATACATTTTTCTTTATCTATGATGGCTTTAAACGCAGACCAATCTCCTGTCTTATACCCATAAGCTGTATGGTAAGGAACTGTTCCCCCTATTGGGAGTTGGGATGCGCCCCATTTTTCTTTAGTCCATCTAGAAAATTCGTCTGGAGCTTCTTTTGTCATTATTCCACCTCTTCGAATGCTCGATTAATAGCAACAACATTTTTCTCACCCAAAACACCTTTGAATCTGTTGAGAGTAACTTTCTTTAAGCTCTCTATTTCCACCAATTTTGTAACTTTGATTAACGCTCCTAACATTACCAAATTAGGAACATTTCTCCCGATTTCCTCTGTTGCAATAATTGATCCCGCTACCTTGTAGATGTTTGCATGAACTCCCTCAAAATATTTAACAAGTGAATCTTTTTCCCCATCATAATTCACTACAATTGTCCCCCCATCTCTTAATCCTTCAACTACGGGAACATCATCTAATAATGTTGGGTCTATGACAACCACAATATGAGGTTCATAGACTTCAGTTTTTTCGTAAAAAGGTTCTGGTGAAATTCGAGCAAAAGATGTTACTGGAGCTCCAGCTCTTTCTGGACCAAAATTTGGAAAAGCATGCACATATTGTCCTTCAATGATAGCAGCTTCAGCTAGTAATCTGGATGCAGTAACCGCTCCTTGTCCACCTCGACCATTAATTCTTACATCAGTGATTTCAGCCAAATTTTTCACCCTTTAAACAAGAAACATATCTCCTATACTGGACGAAAAATACGTGTAAATTAAAGTTTATGATATGTATCCATCCTGCCAGTATCATAAAACAGCCATTGCTTTGACATTTATATAAAGACTGTTTTGTTTTACAGGCAAATAATAACAAAAATTAAACAAATATAATTTCATAAAACTGGATGTTAAAAATATTAAAAACAAGCAAATGGAAGTTAAAGTCACTCTTCTGCTTCGATAGATTTTTCAATCATCATATCAGTAAGCCGATAATATATATCATTAATATTTTGACCAGATTTAGCAGAAACCTCAAAGTAGGGTATTTCATGTAATTCATAAAACGCTCTTTTCTTCTCAGCATAGGCTAAAGCTTCTTCTTTGCTAACTTGGCGATCTGCTTCAATATCTGCTTTATTACCTATCAAAATAGCAGGGATAATCTCTTCGCAATTTGAATATACTTCTTCAAACCATTTATCAAGATTTTCAAAAGATTCTTTGCTCGCAATATCAAAAACAACTAAAACTCCATAACTCCCCTTATAGTAGAGGGGTCTAACATATGAAAATCGATCATGACTTCCAGTATCCCATGTTTGCAATTTTACTTGTTTTCCTTGGACCTCAATATCTTTTACAGAAAATTCTACACCTATTGTTGGTAAATATCTTTCTCTAAAAGTTCCAGTGGCAAACCTTAGCGTAATCGAAGTTTTTCCCACACCTGGAGAACCGACAATTATTGTCTTGAACAGGTAGTCAAATAGCACTGTCATCACTGAATTAACACATTGAAGTTCTTACTTAAATCTACCGAAAGTTGTAGCTAGTAGTTTTTTTGCAAAAGGTATTTAATAACCCGAATAGTCATGTTCTTGTGAGTTTAATCATTATTTTCGGTCCCCCAGCTTCAGGAAAAATGACTGCAGGTAGAAAACTAGCAGAGTTAACTGGTTTTAAGCTTCTCCATAACCACATCTCTATTGAACTATTCCTTCAATTCTTTGAATTTGATTCCCCTCACTTTTCCAAATTAAATAGTGAATTTCGACAAAGAATAATTGAAGAAGTTGCCTTAAGTAATTTACCTGGACTAATTTTTACGTATGTTTGGGCAGTTGATGATGAAAAGGATAAAGCAGTTGTTGACAAATACTGCGATATTTTCAAAGAACAGGGAAGAAGAATTTATTTTGTAGAACTATTCTGTGAACTAGAGGAAAGATTACGCAGAAATAAAACTATAGATAGATTGGCTGAGAAACCATCTAAACAAGACATTGAACTATCAGAGAAGAGATTACTTGAGATGGAAAAGAAGTACGTCATGAATACAAGTGGAGATTTTTATTACAACGAAAATTATCTCAAAATAAACAACACTCATTTAGCAGCTGAAATTGTTGCAAAAAAGATTAGAGATGAATTTCAATTGTTTTAGAACGTCTCTTCTTCTTCATAATAAGGCAGTATTTTTCCGCCAATAAACTCGAAGAAAATTGGTTCTCCAGCTAATTCAGGTTTACCTTTCACATTAATCACTTTAACCTCTGTAATTGGTCTATCTGCCTTAGTTCTTGATTTGGAAACCCTGATTGTTACATCGCAATTATGTTCAATCGCTCGTACTAGGAGAGGTTCATGAGCATCATAATGTAGAGTAAAGACAGTTACTGATCCTTCCTTTTTGTTTGCTGCTAATCTGTTTTGTAAGAAGGAAAATATAACATTTTTACTTTCATCAGCTGCATAAATAATCGAAGATAAGGAAACAACTATTCCTCGTTTTAACACCTGTTGATTCTGTACATGCAAAAACGATCTTCTTATAGTCTCGTTTATCTCTCTAGGCTTACCTAAATCATTAACTGCATATTCATGGGTAGTTTTGATATCTGTATAACCAAATGGATTACTAAAAGCATCAATAAATTTTAATCTTCCAGTAGCATCCAACATATCAGGATTCACACCTATTCCTGTCATAATCTCGTTGTAATATTCATATGGATGTTCTGTTGAAAAAATGTACCCATACTCGCCTGATCTTAGACCTTCTGACAGAAAGTTAAGAACAAAAGGATCTGCTTCTGCGCCTATTTCGTCTTCAATAAGAACATTAGAACCCGCAGGAATTCCACCACCTAGGATTTCATCTAGAGTGGGAATACCAAAAGTAAATAATTTCTTTTCTCCAGTGCTGGAACTTGGTGAAAACATAAAATTCATCTCAATTATTCTATTCAAATATGTGATTTTTCAGATATTAAAATCTACTGCTGTTATCCATCATATTTTGTAATTTTTAGATAGTTTTTTCTAATTTTGTCATCTAAGTCTTTTGGAGCAACATAGTCATACTCAGAATATTGGTCCCGTTTAGGTTTTTGGGGTTGACTTCTGTGTTGAGTTTTCATTGGTTTGAGGTACAATCCAGAATCACCCATTTTTCTTTCTCGACATTCAGCGTAATTACACATGTACCCTAAACATTCAGAATCATCATCCATGGCGCAGAAGAAGGTTTTCTGCCCGTTCTTTTTAACAATCCTCAGCATTTTATTACTACAAAAAAAGGATCGACAGGTTAGCGTACATTCGCGATTTATTGAACTGGAGCTCATTTAAAACTACTTGCCAATTTATAAGAAACTTTTTGTACATTTTTTGGTGTTTATATAGTGTGGCGTAGATTCTACTATGAAGGATTGTAGATATGCACCGTTTCACGGTGATCCTCGGGTCTACATCCAACAACCATCCAAAAGCGAACCGTAAGCATCTTTGTATGAAGATGTGGGCGGGGTA